>SLCK01000082.1 GCA_007125845.1 Gemmatimonadota bacterium | reverse complement strand
CGGGTCGAGCCGCCACGCGACGTCACTCGAACACAGCGGAAATGTCCGACCCATCCCACGCCACCGGCACGTCGTACAGCCGCCGATGGTCCTCCGGAAGTGGCCCCTTCACCGCTACCCGGAGATAGTCCTCGGTGAGCGCCGACCGGCCGTCCCCTTCCAGCACCACCCGCGCCCGGCTCCCCGCCCTTCGCCGCCGGTACGCCTCCCCCTTGGCCTGGACAACGTCGCGCAGCTCCTTGCTTCTCTCCCCCGCCACCCGCTGGGGCACCGGCATCTCCTTCACGAGTTCGGCGGCGACGGTCCCCTCCCTCGGCGAGAACGGAAACACGTGGAGGTAGGTGTAGGGCAGCTCCTCCACGAGCGCGACTGTCTGCGCGTGGTCCCCGTCCGTCTCCCCCGGAAACCCCGTGATGATATCGGCGCCCAGCCCCAGGAATTCGAATTTTTCGGCAATCTCAAGTGCCCGGTCACGGTACATCTCCCGGGTGTGCCAACGGCGCATTCGCCGGAGGACCGGGTCCGCACCGCTCTGGAGGGGCATGTGCAGGTGTGGAGCGATCCGGTCGGGATGGCCCGCCATAAGATCGAGTAGGAGGTCGTCCACCTCGGTGGCCTCGATGCTCCCGAGGCGAAACCTCACGTAGGGCACTTCCCGGACGAGCTTCGCGAGGAGGGAGGAAAGCGTCCACCTCGGTTCAAGATCCCGCCCGAAGTGTCCGATGTGGATTCCGGTGAGGACCAACTCAGGGTGGGTGCGACCGAGTCGAGCTGCCTCCCGGACAATCTCGGAGGGGTCTCGGGAGCGGCTCTCGCCCCGGGCGAGCCGGGTGGCGCAGAAGGCGCACTTCCTGTCGCAGCCGTCCTGGATCTTGAGCCAGCCGCGGGTGGCTCCCTCCCGACGGAGGAGAATCTCCCCGCCCACCGGCTCCCGGTCCATCTCCTCCAGGGAGCGGCGTGTGCCGAGCTGCACGAGCTGGGATGTGTCGGGAGTCGCGCTGTGGGCGACGGCCACCGGGTCGTGACCCTCGACCACCCCGACCACACCCTCCATCTCGCGGTATTCGCTCCCCCGGAGCGCCGCCGAGCACCCGGCCACCACGATGCGAGCCCCGGGATTGAGTCGGCGAATCCGGCGAATGAAACGGCGAGCCTGCGCATCCGCCTGGTTCGTCACCGTGCACGTGTTCACCACGCAGACGTCGGCTCCGTCCCACTCGTCAACCGTCCGGGATCCGCGCGCTTCGAGCTCCTGGCGCATCCGGTCGGTGTCGTACTGGTTCGCCTTGCAGCCGAAGGTACGGTACGCGACCCGCATCCGGGATGCCTCCTACCTCAGCCGCCGGTCAATCGGACCGTGACGGTGCTCCGCCAGAACTCCTCCTCGAGGGCCGGTCCGGCGCTCCGCTCGCCACGCTCAAAGGAAAAATCGACTCGCGCGCTCGGAAAGGCCTCTGGGTCCGTCAAGTTGTATCCGAGCCCGGCCGAAAGCATGTTCTCGGTCGCGGGCTCCCCGTCGAAGTGGAAGGGGAGGTCCCGCTGGCGGACGCCCAGGCGAATGGGCATCGCGCGACCCAGGATGGTGGGACGGGACCACTCGACACCGGCCCCGTAGCTCCAGGCAGCCCCCCTCGACTCGTCCTCCCTCAGCGCGTCGCCGGTTTCAGACCAATCGGCATGGCTCAAGCTCGCCGACAGCGCGAGTCCGGGGAGAAGAGCGACCGTGCCACCCGCCCGGACCTCGAAGGGAATCGGATAGCGACCCACCTCGGTAACCCCGCCGGCCGAGGGTCGAAGCTTCAGGTCGCCAGACCAGGTGGCCGACGCCGAGAGGCGGATGAGCTCGGAAGGGTCCCACGCCACGCCCCCTCCCACGATCGGACCGGACGCACGCCAGCGTCCCGTGGTGATGAAGGGCTCCACATCCGGCCCCACGGCCTCAGGATCGAGGAAGCGGGAGAAGATCCGGTCCACCGTTCCGACGTAGCTCCCCACATTGAACCCGAGCGCGACGGACTCCAGAACCCTCCGACTCCAACCAACCCTGACCTGACCGAGACTCCCCGTGGACTCGAACCGGTCCACGGCCTCGACGGGCTCGCCGGCCAGATTAAGCACGATGTCATCCTCCAGCCGGAACTCCTGATCGGCGAACCCCCCGAAGTGGACGGAGAAGACATTCGCACCGTACGGATAGGACGCGCCGATCGAGGGGAAGCGCGTGTGTCCGACCTCCCGGCCGTCGGTCAGGGTGGCGGCTGAGGGCTGAAGAGACCCTGTGATCGCCGGAACGACGAGGCCGGCCGAGGCGCTCGGGTCCGTGACCTGCAGGTACCAGCCCGGGAGGCCCACCCCCACCCCGCCGACACCTCTGGCGTGGGCGTCGAGGGGCTCCATCACCAGCCCCAACCCCTCGGACGCGAGCTGGCTCTGGCCGTCCGCACCGATCGGGAGGAACAGTAGGGGCACGAGCGCCATGACCATCCCTTTGAGCGTCGCCGGCCGGCCCACCCGGGAAGGGAGGGCAGACGTTCTGGTGACCGACTCGTTCATGGCAGGCGGACCCCGTCCGAGAGGGTGAAGATGAGGCGAAGCGAAGGCGCGCCCTCCGTGCCCGGTCCCTGGAAGGTGCCGAACTCGAGATCCCAGGGCTCGAACTCGGTGAGGATTGCCAGGGTCGAGGGCACCGGGTCACCGGTCTGCGGATTCTCGCCTCGGAAGAGGTCGCGAACGTACCGCGTCATCGGGATTTCCACCACGCCCGGCTCACCCTGAAAGAGCTCGGGTGAGAGAACCTCGGCGTCCGCCAGGATCGGGGGACCGAGCGGCGATCTCGGAAGGCGATCGGGGCTCAGCGCCGGACGGATGTCGACGGCGATCGAATCGAAAGGCTGGAATCCGGGGTTCTCCGATTCCCGGGTCCGGAGCTCCAATCCCGCGTACACGAGGAGATCGGCGTTGATCGGCACCGGACAGGTGACGAGCGCGCAAAGCTCCTCGTCCCCTTCCAGCGTCTCCGGAAGAACGATGCGGAAGGTGGCCCGCCGGGACGGAGCTCCACCGATCTGGAAGGCCGACGTCGAGAGTGGGGGATCGGGAGAGTAGATGAAGGTCAGCTCCCGCTCCGTCGTGGACACCTCGATCAGGGTGTCGGGATCGATGGTCGGCCTGACCTGAACCCGGAGCTGCGCATCGGCGATGTGCAGCCGCGAGCCCTCCGTGAGGCTCCGGAGGAGAAACCCGCGATCGTCCCGATTCAGATCCTCCCATTCCGCCACGGTCACGGAGTCGACCGCGAAGATCACGCTGTCCCCTTCGGCGGAGTCCCAGAGCTCCACCCCTGCGGGTCGGACGGGCCCACCTCCGGGCTCGGGCCAAGGCCTGCGATCCCCGATGGTGTCGACCGCCATCTCCCAGCTCGCCGAGCGCCGGTGCCAGTCCGTCTGGGTGCTCCCGCCCTCGAGTTCGAAGAGCGAACCCCCTTCGACCCGGTCGGGATCGAAACGAATCACCACCTGCCCCGAGACCGGCACGTACTCGGACGCTTCGGTCTCGTCCTCCTCTCCGTCGGGTGGACGGGCATCGACGGTAGCGGGCAGCCCGCCGAACCGGATCAGGGTACGGGCCTCGAGCTCGCCCTGCCACTCGTGGGCCACCACCGCGCCCGGAAGATCCGCCTGAGTCCCGAATCCACCGAAAACCTGGAAGTCGCGTCCGAACGACTCGAACGGAAGATGAAGCTCATAGGAGACCGCATCGACCGGAATGTCTCCTCCGCCCTCGGAGGTGGGGATCTCATCGGTGCAGCCGGAAAACGCGACAAGCCCGAGTACGGGGATGGCCCACCTTCGTCGTATCCGCAACCCAACCTCACCTTTATTCCTGGGAATGTCCGTCGCTCGACCAGATCCGGGGGAGCCGAGTGCCCAGCCCGGTCAGGATCTCGTAGTTGTTGGTCCCCGCGTGCTCGGCAAACTCCTCGAGCGAGACGCGAGCGCCCCCGTCGGTCCCGATCAAGGTCACGACTTCGCCTCGACCAACCTCGGGGAGGTCGGTGATGTCTACCACGGTCAGGTCCATGGAGATCCGTCCGATGATGGGAGCCATTCGCCCGCGGACCACAACGGACCCCTGGTTTCCCAGGGCTCTCGGGACTCCGTCCCCGTACCCGATCCCCAATGTGGCCCACCGCTCCGCGCGTGCGGCGCGATACGTCGCTCCATACCCCAAGGTCGTCCCCGCGGGGACCTCTCGCACCAGGAGGATGCGGGCCCTCACCGCCACCACCTCTTCCGGTTCGGGAAGGTCCCGACCCGCACTGCCCCCGTAGAGGAATATCCCCGGCCGGGCGAGATCGGCCTCCAGGTCCACCCGCCGGAGGATGCCCGCCGAGTTGCTCAGGTGCAGGAGCCGCTCCGTTCCGTCCGCGTCCGGGAGCGCCTCGACCGTATCGCGAAAGCGGCGGCGTTGCAGCTCCGTCGGCCCCGAATCGGCTTCATCCGCCGAGTGGAAGTGGGTGTAGAGGCCCTCCCAACGCACACGCCGAGTCGTGAGCGCCGCGATCCTGGGACCCCACTCCGCCGCTCGCCGCCAGTCGAAGCCAGCTCGCCCCATGCCTGTGTCCACCTCAACATGCACCGCGAGTCCGCGATCCTGGGCGTCCGCCTCCTGGGAAATTTCCTCCAGCGCGTCGAGAGAGGAAACGGAGAGCGTGAGCCCGCGCTCGACGGCATCCCGCACCGCCTCACTTTCCGCGGGCATCAAGACGAGCACAGGACGAGTCACTCCGAGCCGCCGCAGCTCGAGTCCCTCCGCGACCGTCGCGACGCCATAGCCCCAGGGATCCACCCGGTCGAACACCGCGAGAGCCCGCTCCACTCCGATTCCATACGCATCGGCCTTCACCACGGGCAGGATCCGCGTTCCGGACCCCATTGTGTCCCGAATGCGAAAGAGGTTCCGGTGGAGGGCCTCCGGGTCCACGTGGACCCAGGCTCGGCTGCGCGACTCCGTTGACATGGTCGCAGAAAGATGCGAGAAAGTACCCTTGGAGCAAGCCCCCGGCCCGAAGGCCGGGGGCAATCCGTGTCCGCAGGCACCTCGATCTGGGGGGAAAACCGATGTGCGAGCCAACCGCCGGAAAGCCAGCGCGAGAGGGTCCGGCGGAACGCGCCGATCGGGGGGACTTCCCGGGAGTGGAAGGCACCCTCGACCGCGCCCTCGCCCTCGTGGAGTATCTTCGCGCCCACTGCCCATGGGACCGGAAGCAGACGGCTCGCTCCCTCGTGCCCCACCTGCTCGAAGAGACGTACGAGACCGTGGACGCGATCCATACCGACGACGCCGGATCGCTCAAGGGCGAGCTCGGGGACCTTCTCCTGAACTTCGCGTTTCAGGTGATTGTGGCAGAAGAGGCGGGCCGCTTCACACGGAATGAGATCGTGGAGCAACTCGAGGACAAGATGATGCGGCGCCACCCCCACCTCTTCGGGCTGGGCGAGAAGGAGTCGTGGGAGGTCATCAAGTCTCGGGAGCGGTCCCAGGAAGGAGGCGACGCGACACTCGGCACCCTGGAGGGGATTGCACGGGCGCTCGACCCCCTGCTCAAGGCCCACCGCATCCAGGAGAAGGTGGCCGGGGTGGGGTTCGACTGGGAGGAAGCCCACGGGGCTCTTGAAAAGGTCTCGGAGGAGCTGGGTGAGGTGGAGGAGGCACTGCGAGACGGCGACTCGAGCGCCATCGAGGAAGAGATGGGCGACCTCCTCTTCGCCGTCGTCAACCTGGCTCGTCTCGCCGGAGCTCACGCCGCCCCCTCCCTCCATGCCGCGAATGCCAAGTTCCAACAGCGGTTTGAGCGGCTCGAAGAGCTTGCGCGGGCCCGGGAAGTGCCCCTGCCCGGCAGCTCGCTCGAGAGGCTCGACGAGCTGTGGGAAGAGGTTAAGGAGGAGGAGAAGCGGAGGAAAGAGCTCGGACCTGACGCTGCGGATCAGTAGCCCCGGGCGCGGTCAACCTCGTTCAGCAGCGGCTGGCCCGCGAGCAGTCGCTCCAGGTTTCCGGTGATCAGGTCCACCTGCCGGCGCCAGAATCCGCGCGTCACCGCCGACACGTGCGGGGTGATGAGCACGTTGGGAAGCGACCAGAGAGGGTGCCCGGCGGGCAGCGGCTCGGTCTGGAAGACGTCGAGGGCCGCTCCGCGGAGGTGTCCGGAGTGAAGCGCCTCGAACAAGGCGTCCTCGTCGACCAGGCTCCCTCTCGCCACGTTCACGAGCACCGCGCCATTGGCCATGGCGGCGATCCGCTCCCCGGAGAGGAGGCCCCGTGTCCCCTCCGTTTCCGGCGCCGTGAGGACGACGGCGTCGCTCTCCGCGAGCAGCCTCCGAAGCCCCCCGTCCCCGCGCAGGATCACGGCACCGTGCTCGTCGGTGTCCGGAGGAGATTCACCCCCGGTCGGATCGCCGCGCCTGAGGCCCAGAACCCGGCTCCCGAGTGCCCGGAGCCTCCACCCCACCTCCCGTCCGATCCCCCCGTAGCCCACAATCCCCACGGTCATGGAAGAGAGCTCGCGGACCGGGGTGTCCGTATCCAGAAAAGGATCGTCGTCCCACAAGGCACTCGACTGCGAGGCCAGCGCGAGATCGAGCCCGCGGGTGAAGTGAAGGAGCATCCCGAGAACCGTCTCCGCCATCGGTGGGCCGTGGATCCCCGCCGAATTCGTGAACCTCACCCGGCTCTCGCGCATCGCCGGGTGCAGGGAGCTCCCCACGCCGGCGGCCCCGGTATGCACCCATTCCAGCGTCTCCGCTCCCGCCTCGATCACCTCCTCGGGCACCCCGAAGCCCACGTAGGCTCGCGCGCCCCGAATCGCCCGGACGGACTCCGAGGCACCTCCCATCCCGCCCGCACCGTCTCCCGACCCGTCCGTGGGCTCGGAGACCACGTGGAGCTCCCAGCTCTCCGGGAGCGCCTCCCGGATCTCCTCGATCGCCCACTCCGGCGCCGCCCAGATCGGCCGGCGATCCGCCACGTCGAGCACCATGCGATTCGCCCGGCCCGTCACGGGGCAAGCCGGTTCATGAGTCGCGGAAAGGGAATCAGCTCCCGCACGTGGGGACGACCCGTGATCCAGGCCACCGTCCTCTCGATTCCCAGCCCGAACCCCGAGTGGACGAAGGTGCCGTACCGCCGGAGGTCCAGGTACCACTCGTATGCCTCCTCCGGGAGGTCCTCTTCGCGAATACGCCGGAGAAGACGCTCCGGATCGTCCTCGCGCTGGCTTCCCCCGATGATCTCGCCGTAGCCCTCGGGAGCGATCAGGTCGTTGCAGAGCACCGTGCGCGGGTCTGCCGGATTCTCCTTCATATAGAAGGCCTTCGCCTCGCGGGGGTAGTTGAAGACGAAGACCGGAAGCTCGAATTCCTCGGCGATCAAGGTCTCGTCCGCTCCCCCGAGGTCGCTCCCCCACTCGATCTCGCTTCCCTTCTGCCTTAGAAGCTCCACCGCGTCGCTGTACGAGATCCGGGGAAAGGGCGCACTCACCCGTTCCAGGGAGGAGGTGTCTCTCTCCAGCGTCTCGAGCTCCGGAGCACATCGCTCGATCGCCCACCGCACGAGGTGGCTCACGAACCGCTCCTGGAGCCGCATGTTCTCTTCGGAGTCGGCGAAGGCCACCTCCGGCTCGACCATCCAGAATTCGGTCAGGTGCCGTCGGGTCTTGGACTTCTCCGCCCGGAAGGTGGGGCCAAAGCAGTAGACCTTGCCGAAGGCCGGACAGGCGGCCTCCAGGTAAAGCTGTCCGGTCTGAGCGAGGTAGGCTGTCTCGCCGAAGTAGTCGGTCGAGAAGAGCGTCCCGGCAGATTCCCCGATCGACCCGGTGAGGATCGGTGTGTCGATGCGGGTGAACCCTTCGGCGTAGAAGAATTCGTGGATCGCGTGCGTGACCTCGTGGCGGACCCGGAGCACCGCCCGTTGGAGCGTGGAGCGCAACCAGAGGTGGCGATGGTCCATAAGGAACTCCACCCCGTGCTCCTTGGGTTGGATCGGGAACTCGTCCGCCCGCCCGAGTACCTTCATTTCCGCCACCTTGACCTCGAAGCCGCCCGGGGAGCGCGGCTCCCGCTCGACCGCTCCCCGGATCGCGACAGAGGATTCCTGGGAGAGCTGGGAGACCTCCTCCCAGAGCTCCTCCCCAACCGCGGCCTTCTGGACCACGCACTGGACGATCCCGGAACCGTCCCGAAGGACCACGAAGGCCACGCGCCCGTGGAGGCGCACCGTCTCCACCCACCCCCGGAGCCGCACCTCCTCCCCCTCGTGGCCGGGGAGGTCCACAACCTGGATCTCGACTGGGTCGCTCATCGCAGCATCACTCCCGGTCCTCGGGGTCGGAGTCGAAATAGTCGAGGCGGTGGATCGGCATGACGACCGCAGTCAACATGTTCAAGAGGTGCGCGACCACTCGCTTGATGTAGCGGAAGGCGAGCGCCCTCGCGATCGCCTGCGGACCCTCGTCCTGCCCCCCGACGAGCGCGGAGACCCGCTCATCGAAGCGGTCGAGCATCTGATCGCCCTGGGTCATCAGGCGCCGGGAGAGCTCCCCATCGCGGGCTGTGAAGGCCTCGGCGGCGTCGTGGATGAACTGGGAAACTTCTCTCGCAAGGTCCCGCCACTCCTCGGCGTCCGGTACCGCCCCGAAGTTCGCGCCGTCGAGCGCGAGGTCGATCAGGTTCTTGGCGTAGTCTCCGACGCGCTCGATGTCCTTGACAATCGACATGTAGACGAGGACGGTGGGGATCTCGATGGCGCCGAAGACGCTGGCATGCACCACGAGATCCCGGCGGATCTCCCGCTCGGACTGATTCACTTTCTGATCGGTCGATCGCAGCTCGTCGTTCACCTCGTTCGGCACCACATCCCCGAGGAGCGCGGCCATCGCGAGGTCGAACTCGTGACGGTCGTGCATGAGCATCTCCCGAACCTTCCGCTCGATCCGCTCGATCCGCTCCCCTCCGCCTCCGCGCAGGAACCTGAATGTCGCCATCGCCTTCCCTCTTTGCGTGTCTACCGAATCAAGAAGATCCCCATGAGGGGAAGCACCAGGAACAAGCCCAGCACGTAGGTGAAAACCAGCCAATGCTTGCGTACGGCGACTGCGGCCACCGTCTGAGCGATCCTTACCGGGAGGAGTCGCACCCGACGAATCGGGAAGATCACGGCGATCGCCGAAAAGTTGAACAGTGTGTGCACCAAAGCGATCGTGAGCCCCTCGGGGCGCACTACGGCGAGAGAGGCCAGGAGCGCCGTGATCGTGGTTCCCACGTTCGCCCCGACGGTGATCGGATAGGCGTTCGGCAGGGAAAGCACGCCCGCAGCCACGAGCGGCACCAGGATCGAGGTGGTGATCGTCGAAGACTGGACCGCCACCGTGACCGCGATCCCCACGAAGATGCCGACCGTGCCCCCACCTCGGCCGATGAACTGGTTCATCATCCGCTCCACCCCTCCCGCCACCAACTGCCGCATGTTGCGGGTGATGAAGGCCAGGGCGAAGAAGATGAGCGCCAAGCCGATGGAAAGAAAGATGAGGCCGGGCAGCGTACCCACGCCGAGAAAGGGTTCCACGGCTTCCACCGGCATCCGGACCGCCATCCGGATCGGGCTGCGGGGTGGGGAGGCCGGATCGAACTCCGCGCCCCTCAAGAGCTCCGTCAACCACACCGACGAATGGGTAAGAAAGCCCGTCGCAAGCTCCAGCGGAAGGAGGACCAGGACGGCCATGAGGTTGAAGGAGTCGTGCACGGTGGCCGCCGCGAAGCCCCGCTGAAACTCCCCGGATCGGCGAATCGACCCCAGGGAAGCGAGGGTATTCGTCACCGTGGTCCCGATGTTCGCGCCCATGATCATCGGTACGGCGAGCGAAACCGGGAGCGTCCCAGCCCCGACCATCCCGACGATCGTCGAGGTCGATACCGAAGAGGATTGGACGAGGACCGTCGCGAGGATCCCAGCGAAGAGGCCGGAAAGGGGATTTGCGACCGACCGAAGGAGGCCCTCCTGGAATCCCTCCCCCATCGCCCCGATCCCCGTCTCGAGAAAGGCGACACCCACCAGGAAGGTGTAGAGCAGGACGACGACGAACAGGCTGCGTACCGGAGCCGGAAGGTCCCTCCGCTGAAGGTGGACCTTCTCGAAGGCGGGAACGGACGTCACGGTCGAGGGACCTCTCGCGGGTGTGGAACCGTCGGACGCATCGAATTGAGCTGGCGGTCCCATTGTACCGATTGCGTAACAGTCGGTACACCCCCCCGACGATGTCTACCCGACCCGCCACATCTTCAGGCGCTCCGAATGCCGCCGTTCCAGCAGATCCCTCACCCGTTCGTGCTCAGACGCCTCGAGCTCGGGGTCCGCAGCCACGATCCCGCGGGCCAGCTCCCGGGCCCGCGTGAGGAGGGTCTCGTCCCGACCCAGATCCGCGAACCGGAGAAGCGGATCCTTTCCGTGCTGCTGGGAGCCGAAGAGGTCTCCCTGGCCGCGGATTTCCAGATCGGCCTGCGCCAGCCGGAACCCGTCGGACGTGGTGCGGAAGATCTCCAGCCTCTCCCGGGCCTGCTCGCCTGCCTCCGCAATCAGGAAGCAGCTCCCCTTGTCGGCGCCCCTGCCCACCCGCCCCCTGAGCTGGTGGAGCTGGCTCAGCCCGAACCGCTCGGCATGCTCGACCACCATGATCGTCGCGCGGGGCACGTCTATCCCCACCTCGACCACCGAAGTCGCGACCACGAGGTCGATCTCGCCCTCACGAAACGCCCGCATGACTCGGCCCTTCTCCTCCCCCGGAAGCTGTCCGTGCAGGAGGCCGACTCTTCTCTCCGGAAAGATCTCGTCCCGGAGCCGCTCGTACTCCTGCGTCGCCGCCTTGAGGTCGGAGCCTTCGGACTCCTCGACGAGCGGGTAGACGATGTAACCCTGACGGCCCCGGGCCAGCTCCTTCTCGATGACCGCATAGAGATCCGGCCGGCGTGCCGGTGACATGAGATGTGTCTCGACCGGGCTGCGACCGGGGGGAAGCTCGTCGAGGAGGCTCAGATCCAGGTCGCCGTAGAGGGCCAGCGCGAGGGAACGAGGGATCGGCGTCGCTGACATGACGAGCACGTTGGGCTGGGGGCGGTCCGGCTCCCCTTCCACGAGCGCCATCCGTTGCCGTACCCCGAATCGGTGCTGCTCGTCCACGATCACGAGGCCGAGATTGCGGAAGTTCACCCCGTCCTGGATCAGCGCGTGGGTGCCCACAGCCACGCTCGCGCGGCCTCCCTCGCCCAGCGCAGCCAGCGCCTCCCTTCGCTCGCCTGCCGGCATCCGACCCCGTAGCAGCACAACCTCCAGATCGAGCCCGGGGCCCTGCAGGAGTCGCCGTATCTCCTCGTGGTGCTGCTCGGCCAGGAGCTCGGTGGGGGCCATGAGTGCGGACTGGAATCCGGATTCGGCAGCAAGGAGGATCGCGAAGAGGGCCACCAACGTCTTCCCCGAGCCCACGTCCCCCTGGAGGAAGCGATTCATCCGGCGAGCCGAGCCCATGTCGGCGTAGATCTCGCGGATGACACGGGCCTGCGCTCCCGTGAGCCGGAAGGGAAGGCTCTCGTGGAGGGGACGGATCAAGTGGTTCGTCCGCTCGAGGCGGATGCCCGGCTCCACCTCGGTCTCCCGGTGGCGGGCCAGCGCCTGGACCAGCTGGAGAAAGAAGAGCTCGTCGAAGGCGAGGCGGCGGCGGCCCTCATCCGGCTCCTCGATTCCCTGCGGTCGATGCAGTCGCCGAAAGGCATCGTCCAGCTCCACGAGTCCCAGGCTGGCTCGGATCGCGGAAGGCAGGTACTCCTCCTCGGGGATCGCCGCCAACAACCATTCCAGGTTGCGATCGAAGATCGTGCGCAGGACCCACTGGGGAACCTCGTCGGTGGCCGGATACGCGACGAAGATCATTCCATCCGGCCGTTCTGCCCCGTCGTTCCTCGTCGACCCGCCGCGTCCGTCGGCGCGGGAAACGAGGGTGAACTCCCTCGGGTGGATCTGGCGGCCGTGGAAGTGTCGCACCGGTCCCGTGACGAGCAGCTGATCCCCCTCGCGCAGCTTGCGGTCGAGCCACGGCTGGCCCGGCCACGCGCAGGTGATGTAGCCTGAATCGTCCTCGAGCACGACCTGGAAGATGCGGAGTCCCGAGCGGGTGGGAAGGACCCCCTTGGAACGGATCCGACCCACGGCCGTCGCATCCATTCCGACCTCGAGCGTGGCGACCGGCCGGATCGTGGATGCGTCGTCGTAGCGACGGGGCAAGTGGAAGAGAAGGTCGCGGGCGCTCCCGATCCCCAGCTTCTTGAGCGCGTCGGAGCGCTTGGGTCCCACTCCTTTCAGGAACTGGACACGTCGATCCAGCCGAGAATGGGCCATTCGTTCAACTCTCCTCGAATACTCCGTCCAGAAAGGCCACCGGATCGAAGGCGTCGAGGTCGTCGAGAGACTCGCCCGTACCCACGAGCTTGACGGGCAGGGCGTGCTCCTCGTGCAGAGCCACCACGATGCCTCCCCGAGCGGTGGAGTCCATCTTGGAGAGGATGATGCCCGTCGGGGACACCGCCTCCCCGAAGGCGCGAACCTGAGCCACGGCGTTCTGGCCGACCGTGGCGTCGAGCACGATGAGCGTCTCGTGCGGGGCACCCTCCAGCTTCCTGCGGATCACGCGGTCCACCTTCCGCAGCTCCTCCATGAGGCCCTTGTTCGTGTGCAGCCGCCCCGCGGTATCGACCAGAAGGACGTCCACTCCACGGGCCGTCGCCGCCTCGATCGCGTCGAAGGCCACCGCGGCGGGGTCCCCGCCCTCCTGACCCCGGACGAAGCTGGCTCCGACCCGTGCGGCCCATTCCTCGAGCTGGGCGACCGCTCCCGCCCGATAGGTATCGCCCGCCGCGACCAGGACCGACTTTCCGCTCTGCACGAGATGGTGGGCCAGCTTTGCGATCGAGGTCGTCTTCCCGACCCCGTTGACCCCGACGATAAGGTAGACGGTCAGACCCCCGGACGGGTTCTCCTCCAACTCGGCGGCGTCTCCATTTTGCAAGATCCGCGCGATTTCCTCGCGAAGCGCGGTCTTCAGCTGGACGCCCCCGCCCACCTTTCCGCGCCGCACGAGCGATTCCACGTGATCGACCAGTCGAAGCGTCGCCTGGACTCCAAAATCCGCCGCCAGGAGCCGCTCCTCCAACTCCTCCAGGGACTCGTGGTCCATCCCCGTCGCCAGAACCTTCACATCCGTCAGCGCGAGGTCGACCACGCGCTTCCACAGGCCCTTTCTCGTCTCGTCCTTCTTCCTGAAGAGTCGCATGCATCCCCTTTGCAATCGATCGGCTCCGGGCGCCGTACTCCTGGACCGGCGGCGCGCCCTCGAAGGTGAAAGGTATCTTTCCCCCGGCGTTCGGGGAGGGGCTCAGCGGAGCCCCACCCTCCGGCGGCCGAACCACTCCGCGCAGAGGAGCACCAGGATGAGGAGATACGGGACCGGATGGGTGCGCAT
>SLCK01000095.1 GCA_007125845.1 Gemmatimonadota bacterium | reverse complement strand
TTCGTGCCCCGACACCGACAGGACGAGGTGCGGGTCTTCGTGGAAGAGTTGGTCGCATCGCCGCGGACAATCGGATACGAGCACGAGATCGAACAGCCCGATGGCAAGCATCGCCACTTCACGTGGACCGACCACCCCATCTTCGACCAGAACGGAAGGATCGTCGAGTTCCAGTCCATCGGGCTGGACGTCACCGAGAAGCGGAAGATCGAGGCGGAGCGGGAGCGTCTCGAGGTGCAAGTGATGAACGCCGAGAGGCTCGAGGCCGTTGGGCGCCTGGCCGGAGGCGTCGCCCACGATGTCAACAACATGCTTGGCGTGATCCTCGGATGCACCGAATTCTCACTGAACATCGCTCCACCGGAGACCAGGCTTCGTGAAGACCTGCTCGAGATTCAGGAAGCGGCCCGCCGCTCGGCCGACCTGACCCGACAGATGCTCGCCTATGCCCGACAGAGCCCCGCGGCTCCGAGCCCGGTGGACCTCAATGAGCGGATCGACTCGATGCTCCGCTTGCTACGGCGCCTGATCGGGACGCAGATCGAGCTGCACTGGCAGCCCGGGCCCGCGCTCTGGCCGGTCAGGGTCGCTCCCGCACAGCTCGATCAGATCCTCCTGAACCTGGTGGTAAACGCCCGCGACGCGATCCTCGAGCTCGAGCCGCCCGCATCGTTCGGACCCGGTCGACCTCGCATCAAGATCTCCACCCGGAACACGACGGCCGGACTCGTCAACGGGGATGGGCCGGTCCGTCCGGGGCCACGAAGGAAGGAGTACGTCGTACTTTCCGTGGCCGACACCGGTGTGGGAATGGGCGCCGAGACGCAGAAACACCTCTTCGACCCTTTCTTCACTACGAAGCCGGTCGGGCACGGCACCGGTCTGGGCTTGGCCACGGTCTCGTCGGCGGTGGAGCATGCCGGTGGGCTGATCGAAGTTCGCAGCGAACCCGGCCGAGGAACCACCTTCGAACTCTACTTCCCTCCCGAACCGAACGCAGCCGCCCAGATCCTGCCTCGACCTCGGACTTCAGCGCCGGCAGCTCGGGCACGCGAGACGGTCCTCGTCGTTGAGGACGAGACGTCACTCCGGTCGGTCGTGGAGCGCTTCCTGTCGCAGCTGGACTACCGAGTGATCTCCGCCGGAGACGCTCACTCAGCCCGAGAGGTTGCTCGATCCCACACCGGGGACATCGACCTGCTCCTTGCTGACGTGGTGCTCCCCGGCTGCGCGGGCCACAAGCTTTACGACGAGCTCAAGCAGGAGCGCCCGGGACTTGAGGCGGTCCTGATGTCCGGCTATCCCCTGGACATGGTGCCGCCCGAGCACGGTTCGCTCCCGAATTCGATCGAGTTTCTCCAGAAGCCCTTTTCCCTTACTGACCTGGGGGAACGTGTAAGGACGGCCCTCGACGCTCGGAAGGACACCCGGGAATTGACGTGATGAGTCCCGGGAGGGGTCGACATGATGGCACCAGAGGCCGCCGAGTGCTATTCTGGAGATCGGCACCGCAACCGGACTGCAGCTCAGCTACACCCTGCCGTTTTGTCCCATTGTGGGGCGATTTTTCCCCTCTCCGTCCAGAGTCTTCTCCGGAGGCGCCGGGTTCCTGATCAGGATGGTCCCCGATGTCCATAGGCCGTGTGCCTGGAAACACCTGAAGCCGAGTAGCGCGTGGGCGGGCGCCGGTCTGAGGTTTGCATGACCTGTTCCATCTCGACCTCCGTCGAGCCACGTCCCATCCTGTCGTTTTATGGAGACACCGATGCTCCGGAAACTCCTCCTCCCACTGGACGGATCACTTCAGGCAGAAGCGATCCTTCCGCACGCCATGATGCTCGCCTCCGCCTTCGGGACGCAGGTCGATCTGCTCCACGTCGTTGCCGGCGAGGAGGGCGCACGGCCCGGCGGCCCGGCCGACCCCTTCGAGTACCGCGTGAAGCGGGCCGAGGGGGCCAGCTATCTCGCTGAAAAGGCAGCGGAGCTCGAGGCGGCTGGAGTGGAGGTCATCGCCTCGCGAGTCGAAGAAGGAGGAGCGGCGGAGGTCATTGTGGCTCTCCTGCGAAATGGCGCATACGACGCCGTTGGTCTCACTCCTCACGGAGCAGGCCAGTGGCGCTATCTGAGCATCGGCTGTACCGCCGTGGCCGTGATCCTGAACGCACAGACCTCGGTTCTCCTGGTCCCGGATGCCCCGCGCAAGGCGGGGGAGCCCCCGCCGTCCCCCGCTGCCTACCGACGCATTCTCGCTCCCGTGGACTGCTCTCCGAGAAGCGACTGGGCGGTCGGCGTAGCCGCGGCGATCGCTCGCCGCTCAGGCGCTCGCCTGCAACTCGTTCATGTCCTGCTTGCTCCGGAAGTGGTCAACCGACATCCCTCGATTGGGGACACCCGCAAGTTGGCGGACCGGGTCGTCGAGGCGAACCGCACCGAAGCGCAAAAGTACCTCGATGACACAATCCAGCGGCATGGCACGTCCAACCTCTCGGTCGAAGGCCTGGTCCTGTCCACCGAGGCCGGGCCAGCCGAGGCGGTGCGGGCCCATGCCGAGGATGAGGAGATCGACCTGGTGATCCTGAGCGCTCACGGGAGAGGGATTTCGACCGCGTGGCCGCTGGGCGGTACTGCGACGAAGCTCGTGTTCCAAGCCAGGAAACCCGTCCTCCTCCTTCAAGACCTTCCCCAGGAGGGCCGCCTCCGGGAGGCCTCGCCGGGCGCCGGGCGCGCCCTCGCAGGAGATCTCAGAGCTTCTCGGTAAGCGAACCCCATGCCCGAACTCGTGGATAGCGCCAGCCGGAGGCAGGGTCATCTGTTGGCCACGCGGCACGTTGTAGCCCCTCCTCCACTCCGCCCGAGACAGCTTGCGAGGCGCCTCCGCGCACTCGAACGCGACTTCGAGACACTCTTTCGACGGCTTCCGGAAGGAGACGAGGAACCGGCCCGGGAACGATTGCCCGCCGGTGGGCTCGAGTGGCTGCAGGACAATGACTTCGTGCTCGGAGAAGCTCTCGAGGCGCTGGAGGGTGCCCTCCCTCCGAGCTTCCTCTCCCGACTCCCGGGACTGCGCGAGCCAGTCAGCCAGGCCGGGCTTGCGCGGGTCGAAGCGCTCGCGCGCGAGCTCGTCGAGCGGGAGGAAGGCCAGGTCGAGCTGGACGGGGTCATGTCGTTTCTGGAGGGATACCAGGAAGTTCGACCGCTCCGGTTGGCCGAGCTCTGGGCCCTCCCCTCCTTCTTACGGATCGCGCTTCTGGAGGAGCTTCTCGCCACCCTCACGGGGGAAGGCCGCATTGCGGAGGTCGCCCCCTTCATTCTCTCACTGCGCACCCTCGCGGGGGAGGACTGGCGGGAGGTGGTGGAGCCCCTCAGCCGCGTCGAAGCGACGCTGTCCAAGGACCCGGCAGGTGTCCATGCGGCGATGGACTTCCGCACCCGCGACCGATACCGCCGGGAAGTGGAAGAGATCGGACACCGGATCAAGTTGGAGGAGGACATCGTCGCCCGACGCGCCCTGGAGCTGGCCCGCTCCAGGTCGCCGGAATCGAGGGAGGGACACGTTGGCTACTACCTCGTCGACGAAGGTCGAGCGACCCTCGTGCAGGAGCTCGGCGGACGACCCGGCTCGAGCGACGTCCCGCGACGCCAAAGCCGGGTGGCGGGCTGGATCTATTTCGGGGGGATCGGACTCACCACGGTCCTGCTACTCGCCGCTCTCTGGTTGGCCCTTCCGGGCCTCGGGACGGCCCTCCCCCTGCTCCTTCTCGCCGTGATTCCGGCAGTTGGGACGGCCGTCGCGCTGGCCAACTGGATCTCCGGACAGATCGTATCCCCTCATCCCCTTCCACGGCTCGATCTGAGGAGCGGAATTCCCGAAGCGTTGAGAACCGTGGTCGCCGTCCCTTCGCTTCTGAGCTCCACCGAAGACATTCGAAATCTGCTGCACACCCTCGAAACCAACTACCTCTCCAACCCAGATCCTCATCTTCGCTACGCCCTGCTCACCGATTTCCTGGACGCGCCCTCCCAGCGCACCGACGAGGACGACCCGTTGCTGGCCCAGGCCATCAAGGGAATCCGTCGGCTGAACGCGCGCTACGGAGACCACCTCCATGACCCGTTCCTCCTGATCCATCGGGCAAGGCGCTGGAACCCGATGGAAACGCGGTGGATGGGCTGGGAACGAAAGCGGGGAAAGCTGACGGAGTTGAACCGACTCCTGCTCGGGCAACCGAGCGAGCTGTGGATAGCGGAGGGCTCTCCAGAGCTCCTGGAAGGAACCAGGTTCGTCATCACCCTCGACGCCGACACCCTCCTCCCGAGGGACGCGGCGGCGAAGCTCGTGGGCATACTCGGGCATCCGCTGAATCACCCCGAGCTCGGACGAGGAGGACGATTGCTGCGCGGGTACACCATCGTCCAGCCTCGAATCGAAGTCCTTCCCGACGACCACGGTGGCACTCTCTTCAGCCGGCTGTTCGGCGGGATCCATGGACTCGACCTATACGCCCACGCGGCATTCGACGTGTATCAGGACCTTTTCGGGATTGGGATCTTTGCCGGGAAGGGCATCTATGACGTGAGGGCCTTCGAATCCAGTCTCGCGGGGCGCATCCCGGAAAACTCGCTCCTGAGCCACGACCTCTTCGAGGGAGCGCACGGACGGGTCGCCCTGGCCTCGGACGTCGTCCTCCTCGAGGACTTCCCCGACCACCCCCTCGCCTACGTGCAGCGCGCTCACCGCTGGATCCGGGGCGACTGGCAGTTGTTTCCCTGGCTCTTCGGGAAAGTCCCTGTGGAAGGAGAGCAGCAGGCACCAAACGAGCTCTCGCCCCTGTCTCGCTGGATGATCGCCGACAACTTGCGCCGATCAATTCAAGGACCCGCGATTCTCGCGCTCCTCGTTCTCGGATGGGCATGGCTCCCCCACCTTGCCGGTTGGTGGACCTTCGTCCTCGCCCTGGTCGTCGGCCTTCCTTTCATCACCGGCATCCTGGACGCAGTCGTGAGGGCCGTCAGGAAGCCGCCGCGACGCGAGGATGTACGGGTCGAGGTGAGAGGCTTCGGGCGGGCTATAGCCCGATGGGCGCTCGAGCTCGCGTTCCTCCCCCTCCTCGCCTGGACCACCCTCGACGCAACCGGGAGAACGCTCGCTCGACTGTACGGAAATCGACGGGGATTGCTCGAGTGGACCTCCGCTGCGGTGACGGCGCGGTCGGTGAAGCGAGCCGACTCCCTGCTCACCGCTGCGCGCCGAATGCGGGCGGGGCCCATCTTCGCCGTCGCGACCGGGCTGGGCCTCATCCTCCTGTCCGGGGAGGTTGCGGGGATCACCGTCCTGCTCCTGATCCTCTGGGTCTCGTCGCCGGCGGTGGGATACGCGATCAGTCGTCCGCCACGCAGGAGGCTGGAGCCGCCCGGCCAGTTCCCGCCTGACGAAGCTCGCCTCCTGGCTCGCCGCATCTGGGGGTACTACGAGCGCTTCCAGGGCCCGGACGGCCACTGGCTCGCTCCGGACCACTTCCAGGAGGAGCCCGGAGGCAAGATCGCATACCGAACCTCTCCTACGAATCTGGCGATGGCATTGGTTTCCACGGTCACCGCGTGGGACCTCGGCTTCGTGGGGACATCGAGGTTTGTCACGCTGATCGGGAACAAGACGGACGGTATGCGCAGGCTCACCCGCTATCGCGGTCACTTCCTCAATTGGTACAGCACCTCGACCCTCGCTCCCCTGCACCCGCAGTACGTCTCCACCGTCGATTCCGGCAATCTCGCTCTTGCACTCCTCGCCACACGGGAGGCCCTGCGCGGAGCCCATGACAAACCCCTTTTCGCCGAGGACAGGGTCCATGGGGTTCGAGACACGGTGTGCGTGGTGCGTGATCTCCTCCGGCAGGAGGTGGTCGACGGCCGAACCCAGGCACTCCTCGTGAGCGTCCGGGAGCTCGAGAGCTGGATCCGCGGTCCGCTCCTGGGTGCGCGGCGAGAGGGTCTCGATCAGTACGCACGGCTCCTGGCAGAATTACGAGACAAGCGCCTCCCGGTGATCGAGGGCCACCTTCTGCGGATGGATTCGCCCGCCGAGCCCGGCGACGCTGCGGATACCTGGTCCGCCGTCCGAGCCTGGCTCGGCCACCTCCGGTCTCATGTGGAGCATGCGTTCGACGAGGTGCTTCTCTTCATCCCGTGGCTGGCGCCGGCCCACTGCGAAACCGACGAAGGTGTTCGGATTGGGAGAGCCTTCGTGGAAGCGCACGGAGAGGTGCCGACTCTGGCCTCCGTCACGACGTTTCTCCAGGAGATGCGAGCAGGGACGAGCGCCGAGGCCAGCACCGGGGGCTCATCGCAGTCGCGCCTCGACGAGGCACTTCAACGTTCGAGCGACTTGATCGCGCTCCTTTCGGAAGACCTCGAGCGACTTGACCGCCAGCTCGATCAGTGGTTTCTCGAGATGGATTTCGGCTTCCTCTACGACGAACGCCGGGAGCTCTTCCGAATCGGATTCTCGGTCTCCTCCGGCGAGCCTGACCCCAATCACTACGACCTCCTCGCCTCCGAGGCCCGCATGGCGAGCGCCGTGGCCCTCGCGAAGGGGGAGGCTCCCTCAACCCACTGGCTTCACCTGGCCCGCCCGTACACACGCACAGAGAACGGCCCTGCCCTTCTATCCTGGGCAGGCACGATGTTCGAGTACCTGATGCCGAACCTGCTCCTTCGGATGCCTCCGCTCACCGTCCTGGACGCAGCATGCCGACGCGCCGTTCAGGTTCAGCGACGCTACGCACGCGACCGCGGGATTCCCTGGGGAATCTCGGAATCAGGTTACCACGTGCTGAGCCCGGAGGGCGACTATCAGTACCGAGCGTTCGGGGTGCCCATCCTCGGCCTGCGCAGGAACTCGGGAGAACGCCTGGTCGTCGCACCCTACGCCTCCTTGATGGCCGTAGCGCTGGCTCCCGGGGCGGTGCACCAAAACCTCGACCACCTCGTAGCCCTTGGTGCCCTGGGTCCATGGGGACCGTACGAGGCCCTCGACTTCGGCCCCGAAAGCCGCCGGGCGGACCCGCCTCGTGTCGTTCGCTCGTACATGAGCCATCATCAGGGGATGATCCTGGCCGCGCTCGGGAACCACCTCACCGATCATCGGTTGGTCGAGCGCCTGCGCAGAGACCCGCGTATCGCCACGGTGGAACCTTACCTCCACGAACGGCTTCCGTGGCGCCTGGCCATGGAACGCCGGTGGGTGGATCGGAGCCTCCCCCCGAGCGCTACCCGCTCGGGACCGGGGCTGCAGCGGTGGTCACCGCCGGTCAACCGACTCCCGCCGCCGACGCACCACATCGCGAGCGGAGACCTGACGGTCTCGATCGGGGCCGACGGCCGGGGGGGCACTCGCTGGCGGGAATGGTCGATCGTTCGCGGATCGGTCGGCGCGGGACATGTGCGCGGCGGACCCGACCTGGTGCTGATGGATCGAGGCTCCGGAATTTCCTGGACCCCTCTGCCCAACCCCACCGCCGGACGGGGGGAAGAACAGGAAGTCACCTTCGAACCGCATCGGGCCGAGTTCATCAGAATGACCCGAGGCATCCGAAGCCGGATGGAGGTGCTCCTCCCACCGCGGGACGGGGTGGAACTCCGCGAGTTCTCCATCGCGAACGAGAGCGGTGAGCCGAGACACCTCAGACTGGCCTTGGCCGTCGAAATCGCTCTGGCTCCGTTCGAAGGAGATATCCGGCACCCGGCCTTCCACAAGCTCTTCGTCCAGGCTCAAGCCCTTCCCGAGGAAGAAGGCCTGCTCTTTGAGCGAAGGGCTCGGGATCTCCAGGCGGCACCGCCTATGGTCCTGGCGACCCTCTTCGATCTGGAGGGGCGCATTCCGGACCTGGTGTGGGAGACGAGTCGGGAAGCCTTTTTCGGACGCCTCGGACGACGGGACAGGCCCGCTGCAATTGACGACCCCGGACGTCTGCAGTCCCCCCGACTACCGCACCATCCGCTCGATCCGGTCGCGGCCGCGGTGATCGACCTCGACCTGGCAGCCTGGGAGCACAGGAACTTCACCCTGGTTCTCTCTGTGGGAGAGGACCGGTCCGCAGTCGTTCGCAACGCAGCGGAGTTCCGCTCCCCACGCCGGCGCGAATGGGCACGCATCCAGGCCGCCGCTCGGGTTGAGGGAGAGCTCCTGAGACTCAAAGCGAATCACACCGACCCCGCCACATGGGAAGAGCTGCTCGCCCACGTTCTCCATCCTCGCGCAGCGAACCGGTTGGCTGCCGGGCCGGAATCGGAGGTTGATCTCCGCCAATCCTCCCTCTGGCGGTGGGGGATCTCGGGGGATGTCCCCTTCATCCTCGTCGACGACGTGGGAGAGCGCGGGCTAGGGATCGTAGCCGACCTCGTGCGAGCACAACGTTGGTGGAACCGAAGGGGGCAGATCGTCGATCTCGTCATCGTGGATCGTGCCCCGGGAGAGTATCAGGCACCTGTGAAGGATCGGGTCCGTACGCTCCTCTCGGAGGCCGGCGTCGAATCGGAGTTGGGCCGCCCGGGTGGAGTCCACCTGATCCGGGGACATGACATTCATGAGGAGGAGCGATTCCGCCTCGGAGCGCTGGCGGCTTTTCGGGTCGACGCGACTCGCGGAAGCCTTCGCTCACAACTGGAGATCGCAAGGCCGGCCTCGACTCCCCTTCCCTCCCGGACCGTCGCTTTCGGAAGAGGGGCTCTCGTGGACCCGGCCGTCGCCGCCCGGAAGGAAGGGGGTCCGCCTCGGTCCGCGCCACCCCTTGCCAACCCCGGCGGCTTCGATCCGGACGGTGGGGCCTACTCGCTGCAGCTGGGTCCCGGCGAAACAACGCCTGCGCCCTGGGTCAACGTCATCGCGGAGGATCGGCTGGGGTTCCTGGTCACGGAAGCCGGAGGAAGCTTCACCTGGTTGGAGGACGCGGGGGAGTTCCGGATCACTCCCTGGCACAACGATCCCGTGCTCGGCCTTCGAGGGGAGGTCATCTACCTCCGGGACGAAGAGGACGGCGACGTCTGGACGCCGACGCCTGGTCCACTCGGGCGGTGGCGGCGCCACGATATCAAGCACGAGTGGGGTCGCAGTTCGATCGCGGCCTCGGGGCCGGAGTTGGAAGAACACGTGTCCTGGTCCATTCATCCCGATATCCCGGTGAAGATCGTCTGCGTGCGGCTCGTGAACCGGGAAAGCCGCACCAGGCGAATCACTGCCACCTACTTTCTGGACTGGGTGCTCGGATCGCATCCCGCGCGAACGGCAGAGCGCCTGCACGTCCGCTTCGACTCCGGGCTCGGATCGATTCTCGCCCGCAACCCGTTTTCCCTCGACTTCCCCGAGCGCATCGGCTTTCTGGCGTCCGATGGTGTGCCATCCGGAATGGCCGTCGACCGCCATGAGTTCCTGAGCACGGCCGGTCCCCTCGATCGGGTTCCAGCAGGCTTGAGTCGCGTACAGCTTGGAGAACGCATCACGCCCGCAGGAGAGGGATGCGCTGCACTCCAGCGCGAAGTCAGGCTCGGCCCCGGCGAGCAGGTGGAAATCTCGTTCTACGTCGGTGCCGCGGAATCGCCGAGCGAGCTGCGCTCCTGGATGGATCAGCTCCGGGCCGGCGCCCCGGATCGACAGCTGCTCACGGTCCCCCCCGAGCGTTGGAAGGAGTACCTCGGGCGAGTGCGGGTCCGAACTCCCGATCCGGAGCTGAATGAGCTTATGAACGGGTGGCTCCCCTATCAGACGATCTCGTCCCGGCTCCGCGGACGTACCGGGTTCTATCAGTCCGGCGGAGCCTTCGGATTCCGAGACCAGCTCCAGGACGTGTACACGCTTCTTCCGCTCGACCCGACGCTCGCTGCGAACCACCTCGAGCAGGCCGCTCGGCGGCAGTTCCGGGAGGGGGACGTGCTGCACTGGTGGCACCCCGGAACCAACCGAGGCGTGAAGACGAGGTGTTCGGACGACCTTCTCTGGCTCCCGTTCGTGCTCGGGCACACCGTCCGCTGGACCGGAGACATGGATCTGCTCGAGCGCCAGGTCCCCTTCCTCGATGCTCCACCGTTGGACGAAGGTGTGGACGAGCGTTACGACGCCTTCGCGGTCTCGAGTGAGGAGGCCTCCCTGTGGGAGCACGCGCTGCGGGCGATTTGGAGGACTGCCGACTTGCTCTCGCCCCGCGGCCTGCCCCTGATCGGCATCGGGGACTGGAATGACGGCATGGATCGGGTCGGGCGCGGCGGCAAGGGCGAGAGTGTCTGGCTCGGATGGTTCCTCGTGGACATCTGTCGCCTCCTCCTTCCCCTCGCCGAAGCTCGAGGAGAGGTTGGGACAGCGCGCCGGCTGCAGGAGTTGAGCGAGCGGGTCCTGAGTGCGATCGAGAACCACGGATGGGACGGCCAGTGGTACCGCAGGGCCTTCTTCGACGACGGCACGCCCCTCGGCTCGCGAGACTCACCCGAGGCGCGCATCGACTCCCTCGCTCAGTCCTGGGCCGTGATCTCGCAAGCTGCGGATCCCGAACGCGCCGCCCTCGCGCTGGATTCCGCATGGCGCGAGCTGGTGAAGGAGGACGATGGGATCGTGCTGTTGCTGTCGCCGCCTTTCACTGGAGCGGGGCCCGATCCCGGCTACATCGCCTCCTATCCCCCGGGAGTCAGGGAGAATGGCGGGCAATACACGCACGCTGCCGCCTGGCTCCTGCGCGCGGTGGCTCGGAGCGGTCAGGGAGACCGCGTCGGAAGGCTCCTCGATCTCCTGCTCCCGCCGCGCCACACCGCTACGCCGGAAGGACTGCAGCGCTACCGGGTCGAACCCTACGTCATTGCGGCGGACGTCTACGGCGCGGAGCCCCACGTGGGTCGAGGAGGTTGGACCTGGTACACCGGATCCGCCGGCTGGCTCTGGCGCGTCGTGCTCGAGGACGTCCTGGGAGTTCGTCGGGAAGGAACGACCCTCCGTATCTCTCCGTGCATTCCTCCAGACTGGGACGGATTCGAAGTGTCCATCCTCGTCGACGGCACGCCCGTGGAGATCCGCGTGGAAAATCCCGACAAGGCGGGAAACGGAGTACGCCGCTGTGCGGTGGAGGGACGCGAGGTGGACTCTGAGCGGATCCCTCTCTCCCTGGATGGGAACGGACGCCCGTCCCCAGGAGCGGGAATGGACGGAAGCGAGCCGATTCGAATCGAGGTGGTCCTGGGGAGGTAGACCGGAGCCTTCTCGGAGGTCAGCCGATTTCGGGGACGGCTGACCTCCGAGAAGGAGACGGGGAAGCGCGAATCGATGGGGACTCAGGGTCGCAGGAGACCCTCCACCGTCGGCTCCGACTCCCACGGCGTCGTCGGGGCCTCCGAGGGATCCCACGGAGCCGGAGGGAGGAAGGACCCGGTCCCCTCGGGACGGGATTCCTCCTGGGCGATTGGATGGGTCAATCTCCCAATGCCTTCGATCTCCACGACCAGCTCGTCACCGGACTGCATGAACCAGCGGTACCCCCGCACTGCCGTTCCGGACCCTACGCCGGAGGGACTGCCCGCAGCAATCACGTCCCCGGGGAAGAGCGTCATCACCGACGACCCGTACTCAATGAGCTCGGCCACGGTGTGGATCATGTCCTCCGTCCCGGAGTCCTGCATGATGGCCCCGCTCAAGATCGTGCGTTGATGGACGTCCTGCTCCGGATAGGCGAAGAACTCCCTCGGCACGATCCAGGGCCCCATCGGCGTGTGCGTGTCGTGTCCCTTCCCGACGAACCAGTCCGACCCTCCCCCGGGCCGTCCGGCCCGATCGGAGACGTCGATGAGGATGGTATATCCGAAGATGTACTCATTGGCCTCGGTCGCGGGCACGTACTTGGCCGTCCTTCCGATGACGACACCCATCTCGTTCTCCCAGTCTGCGTGATTGCGGCCATAGGGGATCACGATCGTGTCCCCGTTGCCGATCACGGCGCCGCGAACCGACTTGTGGAACAGGTACGGATGGCCTGGATCCTCTTCCCTCTCCGCGATGAGACGCTCGCGTTCCTCCTGGGGCGCTCCCTCGGAAATGTGGTCGAAGTAGTTCACCGCCGCATTGAGGATCTTCGACGGGTAGGGCCTGCGAATGGGCGCCAGGGTTCGCACCTCGTCCACGGTATGGACATGCCCGGGTCTCGTGCCGGAGAGCTGGCCCGTCGCCACCGCATGATTGACGATCTCGTAGATGCGGTGCCTCAGGCCATACTCGTAGGTCTCGATGAGCTCCAGCATGTTGCCGGGCATGGGGACTCGCGGGTAGTTCAGGTGCCTTTCCAGATGGCGATTGGCGGCCTGAAGCTCCACGACGAATTCATCCCGGAGCACGATTCCCACCCGGTCCTCGTCGTCGATCTCAAAGGTGCCGAGCTTGAAGGGCTCGACGCTCTCGGCGGGGAGGAGAGCGTTCTGTGCGGAGGCCGGGGGAGAGGCAAGCAGAATCGCCGAAACAACAACGGCGGGGAGGGACGAGATGCGTAACATGATCACCTCCGGTCGAGGGAAAGTAGGGGACAGTCAAGCCCTCCGTATCATCCCAACCCGTCAAGGCTCACTGCCTACCAAACCCGCGGCACGTCAGAGCCGCGCTTCGGAGACACGGCGGGCGAACTCCTTCATCGACCCTTTCCTGTCGCCCCGAACGGTCGGGGAGCGTCGGATCCCACACCTGGGAGCGATCTTAACTCCCAGCGCAATCGCTTGACCAGAGTCCGTGCCGACCGGCGGGGACGCATCGGTCAGGTCGACAGCGGAAGGGACCCTGATTGATCCGCTCCGCGGAGTCCCCCCGTGCCCCCCTCGACCACCTTCAAGGCCAGCCCCGCGCCCACGAGAACGGACACGGTACCTCCAAGGAGGAGCCCATCCAGCCCGCCCCCGATACCGAGGACGAACCCGACCAGAGCCGGGCTCGCAGCCGTGCTCACCACGACGACCGACGCCATCATCGCCTTGATCGACCCCAGGTGGCGAACCCCGTAGAGCTCTGCCCAGAGTGCGGACTTGACCGTGCCGCTCAGCCCCATCGTGATTCCAAGGCAAGCCATGAAGGCAAAGGCCACCCAGGGCCCGCCGAAGGCGAGCAGGAGTAGCATTCCGGCGCCCATTGGAAGGGTGCAGAAGGGGAAGAGTTGCCGAGCGGAAAATCGGTCGATCGTCCCCCCGGCGGCGAGCGAGAAGACGACCCGGGCCAGTGCGAAGGCCACGAAGGCGGAGGCCATAAGGGCGATGCTCCAGCCTTTGAGCTCCGCGATGCTGGCCTGATAGAGAATCAACCCCGTGGCCCAGAAGGGAGGCAGCAGCACTGCGGGCAGGGCGAACCAGAACCTCGTATCCCGCAACACGTCCCCCCGGTCCCAGGCACCCTTGTCCCAATGGGCTTCCCGGAAGGCACTGCCTTGCGACTCATCGGCCTTCGAGCTCTGATCCGGCTCCAGCTTTAGGGGATCCAACTCCACTCCGGCCCGCGCGAGCGTAACAGTCAGAAGGGGGGCGAAGAGGACCAATGAAGCCACTCCCACGAGTCCCCAGCTCTGACGCCACCCGA
>SLCK01000115.1 GCA_007125845.1 Gemmatimonadota bacterium | reverse complement strand
CGGTCGGTGCGGCCGGGTTCCATGCTTGGTAGAGGTCGTTGTCCGGATCGAAGACTTCGCTCGGGCCCGGATAGTTCGTGAGGCTTCCCGTGTTCTGTCCGTCCACGCTCCACCGATCCGGTGCCGCGAAGGGCAGGAGGCACTCCACACCATCCGCGGGCCACGACTGAGCCGCAGCCGACGCTCCGATGTCGGAGGTGTTGATCCCGAAGATCCGGGCGAAAAGGTTCGAGACGGGATTTCCCCGTTCCTGGGTGCGGCGGACGCGGACCCGGACGAGCTGCTGGTCAAGCTCGACGTCGATGTCCTCGTCGAGGATCTCGACCGCTCCCCAACGCACCGTGTTCCTCTCGGCGTAGATGCGAGCCTGCTCCCTCGCCGTCGCTTCATCGTTGGGCGCGCTCAGGAAGACGGACGCTCCCGCATGCGCTCCCGCCTCCGCGGCCCGCTGCGCCTCGCTCCGCGCCGTGAAGAGGATACCGAGGTCGATCGCGAGAGCCGCCATTCCGATGATCGCCACGAGTCCCCCGGCCACCATGAGGAGCACGCTGCCTCGCTCGTCGCGGAAAAGGGATCGTCGCTGATGTGTGCCTTTCATCGGTCTTGCTCCTGCCGGCCATCGGTCGGCGTTGGAATGCTGGGCTCCTTAGCTGCCACTCCCGTCGGGTGCTCCGTCCTCCGAACCTTCCTCCGTCCCGTCCTCGGCTCCTGGCGGCTGCATGAAGTCGAACCAGTCCCACGTCTCGGGCTCCCCTCCGGGAAGCTCGGGCTCATCCGGGTCCACCCCGACAAGGTGCGGCGTCACGAGGACGAGGAGCTCGGTCTGGTGCTGCCGGAAGGACGAGGAGCGGAAGAGCGAGCCGAGGATCGGGATGTCCCCGAGGAACGGCACCCGGTCCACACTTTCCGAGAGCTCGTTGTCCATGAGCCCGGCAATCGCGAACGTCTGCCCGTCCTCGATCTCCACGACCGTTTCGGCGCGCCGCGAGAGGACGACCGGGACCTGGAACCCCGCGAGCGTGAGGCCTCCCGCGAAGTCCAACGAGGAGACCTCGGGGGCCACTTCCATCCGGATCGAGCCCGCATTCGTGATCGTCGGGGTGAAGTTCAGCCGGACCCCGAACTCCCGGAACTGGATCGTCACTGCTCCCGCCTGCGCCCCGGGCTGCATCACCGGGAAAGGAAACTCTCCGCCAGCCAGGAAGGAGGCGGTCTCCCCGGGAAGCGTCATCAGGTTGGGCTCCGCCAGGCTCTGGAAGAGCCCTTCACTCTGGAGGGCCCGGATGAACGCCGCGACGTTCGAGCTCTCGTGGAAGAGGAAGAAGTTCACCGCGTCGGAGAATGTCTGGGTTGGACCGGTGCCGCCGAGGAAGTCCCCTGAAAGTGGCGTGACGCCGCCGGTGCCGATCGCTCCCTCATCCGCTCCCCGGGGATCGAACGGATCGATCCGGAGGAGGTTGATCCCGAGGTCCTGCAGGGCGTCCCGGCCCACCTCGGCCACACGCACGCGGAGGAGCACCTGCCCCCGGTCCGGAACGACGAGGTGGTCGACGATGCTCGCGCCCTCCTCGAGGCTCTCCGCAAGGGCGACGGCCCGCTCCGCCGTCTGCGGCTTCGTCGTCCGGCCGGAGAGAATGATCGTGTTGCCTACGGCCGCAACCTGGAGGTCCTCATCCGGGAAGATCCGACGGAGCTCGCTCTGCAGGGTGACGGCGTCCCGTGTCACTCGGACCGTGTAGGAATGCCGCTGCCCCCCGTCGTCCCAGAAGAGGAGCGTCGTGGTTCCCGGGACGATCCCGTTGATCACGACCTCGCGGGCGGAGACCGTCACGACATCGGCGATGTCGGGATCGGTCACGAGCACTCGCTGAAGGTTGACCGGGTGGTTGATTACCTCCGAGTTGCCGCGGGCCACGTTGATGACGCCATTCTGCTCCTGTGCCCCGATCGTGAGGGGAACGGTCAGAAGGAAGCCCAGGGCGACTGTCAGGAGTAGCGTTCCCCTCCCGATTCGGCGGGGACCCTGCTCGAGCGTCGATCGCCCGGGCTCCGACTTCTGCTCAACCCTCACTGCCCACCTCCTCCACCAAGAGTCGTGTCCACTGTCGAAGTACTTCGCTGCGGCCCCCGGTAGACCTCGAGCTCTACCTGTGGGGACGGCTGAGGGGCCGCCCGTGCCGGCGCTGCCCGGGGGGCCGGCGAAGCCGCGACTGTAGGTTGCGGCCGGCCACCGATCACCTGGCTCGCCCAGATCCCCCGCGTGTCCACCGAGTCCACGTCCAGCGGGCTCCGGAGGGCGAGTTGAAGCCGACCGTTCGAGTGTGCGAGCGCGAGCGTCTCCGCCTCCTCCGGGTCGACGAGCAGGGTGACGACCGGAACCTGCACCGGCTCCCCCTGCGGGTTTCGCTCGATCGACTGCCCGGCGGACATCACCTCCAGGTTCTGCAGTACGAGCCTTGTGGCCGGCTCGCTCAGGTCGTCCGCCCGGTCCATCGTCACGACCACGTCCACACGCGTCCCCGGGAGCACGAAGCCGGCGACCCCGACCACGTCGTCCACCCGAACGGACATGGCCCGGCGCCCCTCGGGGATCATGATGTGCATCCCCCCGCCGGATTCCGGGCCGGCGAGCCTCGAAGCCATGAGAGGCTCGTTCGTCCGCACCGGCGTAAGGAGCCCGCGGCCCACCACCTCACCCACCGAGGTGCTGTAGCCGGACGGAACGTCGCTCGACGGCCAGTCCACAAGCCGCACGTCCTCCTCCTGGAGGAGCGTCCCCACGTTCATGTCCCGGGTCGCCACGGCGACGCTCACCGCACCCGGAGTCTCCCCATCCTGAGCCACGGGGTCCGGGGCCCTGAGAACCTGGATCGCCAGAAAGGCGGCGAGCCCTCCGGCGGAGAGCGCGAGAATCAGCAGTAATACGGCCTGTCGTCGCATGGCTTAAGCGTAGCTCCTCGAGGTCACTCGTTTCGCATCACGATGCCGGTCTGCATCGTGACGGTGCCGAACGCGGATCCGTCTCCCCCCATGAAGCGGGCAATCGGTCCGAGGAAGATGAAGGTGTAGGGGTAGGCAATGCGAGCCTCCGTAGCGTCGCCGACGCCTCCGCCGAAGCATGCCTCGTTCGTCCCACCGTCGCAGAGGAACTCGACGGTGGCCTGGTCGGGGTCCAATCCGCCGCCGCTAAGGCGCGCATCGATCTCGGCCAGGACCTCCTCATAGGTGGCGCCGTTGGCCACGACCGCCATCCGGGCCCCTTCTCGGGCCGTGTTCGTCGTGACCTGATAGGCACGCCAGGCGGCTCCCATCTCGATGATGCCGAAGACCAGGATCAGGAGAAGCGGGAGCACCATGAGGAACTCGACGAGGGCCTGGCCCGACTCATCTCGGATACGGCGACCGAGAAGCCGGCGCGAAGACCGCAGTTCACTATTCTTAACCTGGACCCGTTTCATTGCGTCCGAGCTCCAATGGTCAGAGAAACCAAGCGTAAAGGGCCCCCGCCGATATCGCCACGCCGTAGGGCACCGTCACGGCCCCGGGGGTATCCACTGTCAGCCATGCTTCGGACCCTTCCTTCTTCCAGCCCGTGAACGTGCCCTTCCCAAGCGTCTTGAACAAGACGTAAAGATTCCACAACGTTCGTTGCACCACACGCTTCCGGACCATCTGGATCAGGGCCATTGCACCTCCCACCAGTGCCATGACCACGAACCCCACGAGCAAGCGGCCTGGACCGAGAAACGCCCCAAAGGCGGTGAGGAGCTTCACATCACCTCCTCCG
>SLCK01000049.1 GCA_007125845.1 Gemmatimonadota bacterium | reverse complement strand
GCAGGTGCGTTCTGGCCGCGATCCTACGAAATTGTAGGATCGCGGTGGTGTGGTGGGCGATCGTCCCGAAACGAGGAGCGACCGACGATGAGGCAGGCACATCCAGCACACGGAACCCTCGTAGCATTCGCGCTCGCCGCCCTCCTCGGAGCCTGCGGCGCTCCTGACTCGGACCTGCCCGAAGCACCGGAAGCGGACGAAGCGGTCGAGGCCGAGGAAGCCGCGCCGACCTACGCGATCCTCAATCCGGATGAAATGGCGGAGCTGATGGAGAGGGACGATTACCTCGTGGTCAACGTGCACATCCCCTACGAGGGCGAGATTCCGGGAACGCACCTGGACATCCCGTACGACGAAATCGAAGCTTACCTCGACCAGCTTCCCGAGGATCCAGACGTCGGGCTCCTCCTCTACTGCATGAGCGGGGGAATGAGCATCATGGCAGCCGAGGAGCTTTCCGAGCGAGGATTCACCAACCTCCATCACCTGGATGGGGGCATGCGGGCCTGGGCCGTCGAGGGCCGCTCGCTTGAAAATGCCGACGAGTGGCTCGAGGACTGGCTGGAGGCCAACTGAGGCCGGCTACCCGGCCCGGGGCCCTCCCAATGGGGGGTGTTTTCGTTCCTCAGAACCCTGCCAGGCACTGGGGACCCTTTGCGGATGAGGGGTACCGCCGAGGAGACGCAGGCCGTTGAGCGCCACGAGGAGAGTGCTGCCCTCGTGTGCTACGACGGCAAGGGACAGGGGAAGACCCACCGTAGAGGCCAGCGCGACCAGCAGCAGCATCCAGCCGATGGAAAAGTAGACGTTCTGCCGGACCACCCGCCGGGCCCTCCGGCCGAGGTGGAGCACGTAGTCCACCTTGGCGACCTCCTCGCCCATCAGAACCACGTCTGCCGTCTCGATCGCCACATCGGTGCCGGCGGCTCCCATCGCAATCCCGAGCGAGGCTGCCGCCATGGCCGGGGCGTCATTCACCCCGTCTCCCACCATCGCGACCCCGTGCGAGCGCTCGGAAAGCGCTTGGATCGCCTCCACCTTCTCGTGGGGAAGGAGGCCGGCGCGCACTTCGTCCACACCCAGCTCAGCGGCCACCGCGCGCACCGCGTCGGGATGGTCCCCGGAGAGGATGGTGATCCACCTCACACCCTCATACTTGAGATGCCGGATCGAGGCCGCGGCGTCGGGCTTGAGCCGATCCCCGAAGGCAAGCGCACCGAGGGCCCGATTCCCTTCACCCACGTAGACGACGGATCGACCGCGAGAGGTGGCTTCTGCGGTCCATCCCCTGAGAAGTGGAGGGATGCGGGACTCCATCCTCCGGGCCATGACCTCGTTTCCGATCCATGCTGTGCGCCCATCCACGCGGCCCTCCACCCCCTCTCCCGGAAAGGCCCGGAAATCCCTGGGGGCTGCCGGGCGGAGTCCGGACTCCTCTGCCGCCCGCAGAATCGCCCCCGCCAGATGATGCTCGGAATCGCGTTCGAGCGAAGCGGCCAGGGAGAGGATCTCCCGTTCCTCCTCGGCCCCATCCCCTTCAGTCGGATTCAGCGCGACGAGATCCAGGAGTAGGGGCCGGCCCTCGGTCAGCGTGCCGGTCTTGTCGAATGCGAGCGTGTCGATCGCTCCGGCGCGATCGAGCACGGCTCCGCCCTTGAACAGGATGCCGTGCCGTGCCCCGTTGGCGATGCCCGAGAGGATTGCCGCAGGCGTCGAGATGATGAGTGCGCAGGGACTCGCCACAACGAGCAGAGTCATAGCCCGGTAGAAGGCCTCCGACCACTCCCACCCCAGCGCGAAGGGTGGAACCAGCACGTAAAGCGACGTGATCCCCACGACCGCGAGCGTATACGGGTGGGCGAAGCGGTCGATGAAGTGCTGCGCCGGCGCACGGCTCTCTCTCGCCTCCTCCACGAGCTGGATGATGCGTGCCAGCAGAGTTTCGTGGGCCTCCCGCTTCGTCTCCACGACGAGCGATCCCCCGGATAGGATCGTGGCCGCGAAGACCTCGGTGCCCGGCTCCTTGCGAACCGGCACCGACTCCCCGGTGATGGCGGACTGATCCACCTCCCCGCTGCCCTCGACGACCGTGCCGTCGACAGCGATTCGCTCCCCGGGCTTCACCCGGATCCGATCGCCCGGAGCCAGCGAGTCGACGGGCACGCGCCCCTCCTCCACTCCGTCGACTCCGACGCGCATCGCCTCCTCGGGGCGGAGCTCCACCAGGGCCTCGACAGCCGTGCGAGTCTTCCCGAGCGCCCTCTGCTCAAGGGCGTTCGAAAGGGTGAAGAGGAAGATGAGGATCGCCCCCTCGAGGGGCTCGCCCACGACCGCGGCGCCCAGAGCGGCGGCGCCCATAAGGAAGTCGATCGAGAGGCGCCCTTGCCGCAGCGCCTGCCAGGTGTCGCGGGCGATCGGCACGCCGCCGACCAGGTAGGCCAGGCCGAAGGGGATCCAGCGGTAGACTGAAGGCTCCGCCGGAGCCCACTGCAGGAGCGCTCCGATGACGAGCGCCGCACCGACCCACACAGTGGTCCGGAAGGGGCCCATGAGCGCCGCCCGCCCCCTCTCCCACGTCCTCCTAGACGTCGTCCGGCCGGGCTGGGGCATTGAGCTCAGCGGCCTTCCGCGCCGCGATCAGCACCGGATCCCAGACCGGGGAGAAGGGCGGCGCGTACGAGAGGTCCATCTCCTGGATCTCCTCCACGGTCATCTCGTTCCAGAGGGCTGTAGCGAAGACGTCGATCCGTTTGGCGGCTCCCTCCTCTCCAACGATCTGCGCGCCCAACAGGCGGCCAGTGCCCACCTCCGCCAGGAGCTTCATCGTCATCTTCTTCGCGCCCGGATAGTACCCCGCACGCGTGGTGGATTCGACGACTACCGACTCGAATCGGAGCCCCGCGGCCTCCGCCTGCCCCTCGTTGAGACCCGTCCTCGCGACCTCCACCGAGCAGATCTTGCTCACCGCGGTCCCCACCACTCCCGGAAAGGTCGCGTATCCTCCGCCCAGATTGATGCCCGCCACACGGCCCTGCTTGTTGGCATGGGTCCCGAGCGCGATCGCGACGGCCCTGCGCGAGATCCGGTGGAATGTCTCCACGCAGTCTCCGGCGGCCCAGACGCCTTCGATCTCGGTCCGCATTCGGGCATCGGTTCGAATTCCTCCGGTCTCCCCGACTGGAATTCCCGACTCGCGCGCGAGCCCTGCGGCAGGCCGGGTCCCGGTCCCCAGAACCACCACATCGGCCGGGATGTCCCCCTCTTCGGTCACCACGCTGCTAACCCGTCCGCCGGCCTCCTCGAAGCCCGATACGGCGATGTTCAGGTGGAGCTTCACTCCCATCTGCCGCAACGCATCGGCGACGAGGGCGCCCATCTCCGGATCGAGCGTGACCATCGGCTGCGGGGCCTGCTCGACGAGTGTGACCTCCAGGCCGCGAAGCAGGAAGGCTTCGGCCATCTCGAGCCCGATATAGCCTCCGCCCACGATCACGGCTCGGCGGGCCCCTTCCGAGAGAGACCGCTCCACCTTCACCGCATCGTCGAGCGTCTGGACCCCGTGAATCCCCCGCGCGTCGATCCCGGGCAGGGACGGTCGCACCGGCTCCGCTCCCGTGGCGATCACCAGGTGGTCGTAGGTCTCGCGGTACTCGGAATCGTTGTCGAGCCGCCGGACCGTTACTGCTCGTTCATCCGGATCGATGGCGACGACTTCGTGCCCGGTGCGCGCGTCGATGTCGAACCTGTCGCGGAACACTTCCGGCGTGCGGACCACGAGGTCGTCCAACTCTCCCACGAGTCCCCCGACCAGGTAGGGGATCCCGCAAGCGGAATAGGAGGTGTGATTTCCCCGCTCGAAGGCAATGATTTCGAGCTGGTCGACCGATCGCCGGCGTCGGGCCTGTGATGCAGCGCTCATTCCGGCGGCGTCGCCGCCCACTACGAGGAGTCGGTCAGGCATCGGCAGGCTCCACCCCGGGTCTCCTGGTCTCGTTTATCTGATCCTGGGCGATCGGCCCGTCGACGAGGGTCACGATCCGGTCCGCCATCTCGGAGACCTGTGCATTGTGCGTGATCACGACCGTCGTCGTGCCGAGCGCGAGGCCGGCTCGTTCGATCGCGTTCAGGACCAGGATCCCGGAACGATAGTCCAGCGCCCCAGTGGGTTCGTCGCAAAGCAGGACCTCCGGTCGTTTCGCAATGGCTCGGGCGATAGCGACTCGCTGCTGCTCGCCTCCCGACAGCTGCGAGGGAAAACGGTTCATGCGATCACCCATTCCCATCAACTCCAGGGCCTCGTCGGGCTGCAACGGATCCCTGGAGATCTCCGTGGCGAGGGCCACGTTCTCCCGGGCGGTCAGGTTCGGCATCAGGGTGTAGAACTGTAACACGAAGCCGACATGGTCTCGGTGAAACTCTTTCAGCACCCGGTCGTTCGCACCCGAAAGATCCCGGTCGCGGAAGAACACCTGGCCCGAGGTCGGGCGGTCGAGTCCTCCCAGGATGCTCATCAGAGTGGACTTCCCACTTCCGGAAGCCCCCAGCAAGACGTGGAACTCGGACTCGCGCAGCGCGAAATCGACATCACGAAGCGCAACCACGTCCACCTCGCCCATCCGATAGATTTTCGAGACGCGCCGAGCCTCCAGAACCGTTCTCCGCCCGGAGGCGCTCCTCCCCCCTTCGTTCGGTCTCACGACCGCTTTCATGCCGGGCTCTCCCTGGCCCCCGTAGCGCCCTTGCAGCTCACCGGTCAGGAGCCCGCTCCGCCGGTGTGCAGCCCCACCGACACGCCCAGCCGCCAGAGGAGGAAGTCCGCCTCGGAACGCTTCACGTCCAGCTCGATCGACCCGTCCGGAAGATCGGTGATCCCACCCCGGGTGAGATATTCCCGCCTCCCGTTGCCCTGGTAGGAAACGCCGAAGTCGAGGGCCACCGGATACTGCTGGATCCGACCCAGCAAGAGCTCCACACCACCACCCGTATTCCAGGCAAACCCGCCGTCCGAGTAATTCTGGGTCGTCGCGAACGGTTCCTGGTCCCCTGTCCCGCCAACTCGGGAATCGGTCGCGAAGTACCCCAGCCCGACGGAGACGTTGGCGTACACTCGGGCCGCGCCGACGGGGATCCCGATCTCCGGACCGAGCCCCAGAAGCAGAATGTTGTTCGAGGTCGTGAGGTCCACCTCGATCCGGCAACCGACGGGCGCACCGAGGCATACCTCCTGCGTCTCGTTTCCGTAGTTCAAGAATCCAGCGTGGATCCGAAGTCCCGCCAGACCCCTCTCGTCCAGATTCCAGCGGAAGAACCCGTGAATGCCTCCACCCACGTTCACGTAGTCGTCGAACTCGCCCCGGGGTTGGGCGAGAGCGAGGGAGACGCCGGCGTGCATACGCGGAACGGTCTCGACCGCGTCGGGACCTGGAGCCTGACCGCTCGCAGGCATCGGGAGAGCGAATTGCGCAAGGAGAATGGAGAGGGCTGCAAGCCCGGCTGAGCGGAGGAGCTGCATTGCGGAGATTCTCCGGTCGGAGGGGAGAAGGGCCTGGCTACACCCGGAAGATGAGGAACAGAACCGCATGCAGGAAGGAGCTTCGGACTTTTTTCCAAGACATGGGCAGTGGGGCGGGTTATCGTCCCTCCTCCGGCAGAACGACCGAAGCCGACCTTCCGGGAGGGCCGATCGCACTGTGGCGATCGCCTTCTTGTGGGAGACGTCCACTTCACATGGAAAGACACTTCGAGCCGAAGGAGAAAACGAATGAGCGAAGCCGTGACCCCAATCCCTGAAGGCTATCACACGGTCACTCCCTATCTCCTGGTGCAAGACGCCGACCGGCTCCTGGAGTTCGTCCAGGCAGCGTTCGGCGCCGTGGTGCGGAGTCGGCATTCGACTCCGGAGGGTCGCGTGATGCACGCCGAGTTCCAGATTGGAGATTCGCGCGTCATGCTGGGCGGAGCCAACGAGGACTGGCCACCGATGTCGATGATGATCCACCTCTACGTGGAGGATGTCGACGCGACGTTCAGGCGGGCCGTCGCCGCCGGAGCGGAAGTGGTCCGCGATCCCGAGACCAAGTTCTATGGAGACCGATCGGGCGGTGTGAGGGACTTCGCCGGAAACCAGTGGTGGATCGCCACGCGCGTGGAGGAGGTCTCCGCGGAGGAGATGGAGCGACGCCAAGCCGAGAAGAGGGCGGAGTCGGGCGGCTGACCTCCAGGGCAGGACGCTGCCCCGCCATTCGCCGATGGCCGCGCGTTCTCGGCCTTCCGCATCCGAACCCCCGGGTGTCGGGTCCAGTGCACGGATGAACCTTGAAGTCGGCCCCAGGGACACAGTACACTGGACTTCTGGCCCGTGCAGGATCATGTGGAAAGGTGACGGGCATGTGCGGTTCTCCGGAGAGCGAACCCCGGTGGACCAGCCTGTGCCCTCGGCGGAAGGAGGTCGACATGCGTAGCGGCACATCTCCGGAGTTCTACACTCTCCTCGTGCTCACGGCGTTGGTCACGGTCGGCGCCTGCACGTCCCCCGAGCCCGAGGAGCAGACCGGGGCCTTCTGGGCCGATGACGATCATGCGCACCACGTCGATGTGGACGGTGTAGGTAGCGTGGCGTTCCCCGTCTCCTGCTCCGAAGAGGCTCAGGCTGGCTTCGAGCGCGCAGTGGCCATCCTCCATTCCTTCTGGTTTGAGGAAGCGTATCGGGCGTTCCATGAAGTGGCGGACGCGGATCCCGAGTGCGCGATGGCCCACTGGGGCGTGGCCATGACCCTCTGGGGCAATCCCATGACCCGGGTGGCTCCTCCGGACGAGCGGGTGAATGAGGCCCTCGCGGCGATCGAGGAGGCTCGCTCGCTCGCCCATTCGGCCACGCACCGGGAGCACATGTACATCGAGGCGGCGGCCTCGCTCTACGAGGGCCACCCGGAGGTCGGTCACATGGAGCGGATGCGGGCCCACGAGCAGGCCATGCGCGAGTTGATGGAGATGCATCCGGAAGACCCGGAAGCCGCGATCTTCTACGGGCGCATCGCGGTCGGCAACGCCCCTCCGGACGACATGACCTACTCGCAACTGCTGTATGCCGCCGAGATCCTGGAGCCGCTCTACCTTGAGCGACCGGACCATCCCGGCCTCGCCCACTACATCATTCACGCCTACGACGTCCCCGCCCTTGCTGAGCGGGGACTCGATGCGGCGCTTCAGTACGCGGATATCGCACCGGACGCGCCCCACGCTCTCCACATGCCGACCCACATCTTCACCCGAATGGGGTTCTGGGAGGAGTCGATCGAGTTGAACGCCCGGTCCGCCCAGGCCGAACCGGACCCGGATGCCGCGGTCCATCCCCTCGATTACATGGTCTACGCTTACCTTCAGCTCGGACGCGATCGCGACGCGGAAGAAGTGGTCTCCCGGATTCGCAACATCACGGACTACTTCTACGGAGGGACGATCGGCTACAACTTCGCCGCAATGCCCGCTCGCTTCGCGCTTGAGCGCAATCGCTGGGACGAAGCGGCGACGGTGGCAGTGCCCGAGGACGTCCCGGCCTACGCGGAAGCGGTGTCCCGCTTCGCCCGGGCGCTCGGTGCGGCAAGGTCCGGAGCTCCCGAGCAAGCGGAGGTGGAGCTGGAGCGGCTGGCCGACCTACGAGAAGACTTGGCCGCGGAAGGCGACGACTACTGGGCCACCGCGGTGGAAGCCCAGCGCCTGGCCGCAGAAGCCTGGTGGAGGATTGCCCAGGGAGAGCCTGAAACCGCGCTGAGCTTGGCGCGAGAGGCGGCCGATCTCGAAGACACGTTCGAAAAGCATCCCGTCACACCTGGTCCCCTGCTTCCCGCCCGCGAGCTTCTGGGCGACCTCCTCATGGAGCTCGGGCGCCCGGCAGAAGCCCAGGCCGAGTACGAGGCCACCCTCGAAGTGGAGGTGAACCGGGCCCGGGCCCTCTTCGGAGCAGCTCGAGCGGCCGAAGAGGCCGGCGATTTCGCAGCGGCCGATGAACACTTCGGGGCACTCGCCGAACTCCTCGAGGGTGCCGACCCGGAGCGGCCCGACCTCCACGCGGCTATGGCCTGGGCGGAGGACAACTGAACAGGGAGCCGGGCCGTGGCTGAAACGACCTACACGGTCGACCGCATCGAGGATGGCGAGTGGATCGTCCTCGAGGGGGCCGGCGGCCGATCCTTCTCCGTCCCGAGGAGCTGGCTACCCACCGAAGCGAAGGAGGGCGACTCGGTCCAGGTGCGGATGGTGGAGGACTCGCCCGCCGAAGGAGGCCGGAAACGGCACCTCGTGCTCACGGTTGCGCCTGGGGGACGGGACGGGAGGGAGGGCGACGTCCGCAGGCTTCGGGACCAACTCGAGGCAGGCCCGGCGGGCGACATCTCCCTGTGACCCGTGACGGCCAGGCCCTGGCGGCCACACCCCGCTCGCGGGTAGGGCGCGTGCGCGGGCTCCTGTCCTTCCTTGGGCTCGTCCTCTCCTGGCACCTCTTCCTGGCGCCAGGCCTCTGGAGTCAGGAGCCCCTCCAGCTCCATTTTCTGGACGTGGGACAGGGCGACGCCGTGCTGATCCAGACCCCCGACGCCCGCAACGTCCTCTATGACGGCGGGGAACGATCGCGGGGAGTCCTCCGAGACCTCCAGGAGCTCGGGATCGAGGAGTTGGAGTTGGTGATCGCCTCGCACAACCACGCCGACCACATCGGCGGCTTGATCGAGGTCATGGACAACCTGTCCGTGCCTCTCTTCATGGACAATGGAATCCCGCACACCACGAGAACCTACGAGGACCTTCTCGTCTCGGTGCTCGAGGCCGGAAGTCGCTTGCTCGAATCGACGGAGCGCACGATTCGCATCGGGGCCGTCCACCTGCAGATCGTACCTCCGACCGGGGACCCCGGGCTGGGCCAGAACGACAACTCGATCGGCGTGGTCGTGGAGTACGGTGACTTCCGTGCGTTCCTTGGCGGGGACGCCGAGCAGCGGCAGTGGGCGTGGTGGCTGGAAACTCATCGGGACCGGCTAGGGTCCGTCCACGTGCTCAAGTCGAGCCACCACGGTTCGCGGAACGGAGACACGCGTGACGGACTCGCGACCTTGAGCCCCGAGGTGGTCGTCATCGGGGTGGGCGCCGACAATCCTTACGGACACCCTCACCCGTCCGCCCTCAGGCTCTACGACGAGATCGGAGCCGAGGTGTTCCGTACCGACCGCCATCACACGATTCGGATCGAGGCGCTCGAAGACGGAACCTTCGAGGTCTTCACCGAGCGAGCCACAGCGAGCGGTCCGAAGCTCGAGTCAGGTGTCATCGATGTGGGTCCAGGGCTCGGCTGGTAGGCAGGAGTGGCGCCCCTTGCGCGGCCCATAGACCTCCTCGGCGAGCGCACGTTCCAGACCCACGACCATCGCGATGACGCCGACGGAAAAGGGGATGGACGCCAGGATCACCGCATTCTGCAGCGGAGCAACTCCTCCCGAACCCAGGAGCACCACTGTCAGACTGGCGATCGCGAGCCCCCAGAGGATGTAGTGGATCGGCCGGTGCTCGCGTCCCCCATAAGCGAGCAGCGTGTTGATGACGAGGATTCCTGCGCTGGCGGAAGTAACGAGATAGAGGGCAATGAGCACCGTGACCAGGATCGCCGTGAAAGCCCCGATCGTCCCGGGGGCCAGCGCGTCGATCGCGTGGTAGAACGCGGTCGCCACATCCTGAGACACGGCCTCGGCGAGCCCGACACCGTGCTCGACTTCCAGGTGGAGACCCGTTCCCCCCAGGATGGCGAGCCATACGAAGGTGATGATGACGGGGGCCAGCAGCACCCCCATGACGAACTGCCGCAGGCTCCGACCCCTCGAGATGCGTGCGATGAACAGTCCGACGAAGGGCGACCACGCCATCCACCAACCCCAGTAGAAGACGGTCCATTCGCCGTGCCATCCGCTCGGCTCATTCGCAGCGCTCCAGAAGCTCTGCGCGACCAGATTCTGCAGGTAATCCCCGGTCGTCTGCACCGCGAGGGCCATCAGGTGCGCGGTCGGACCCAGCCCGAAAAAAAGACCCACGAGCAGCACTGAGAGCCAGAAGTTCAGCTCGCTTACCCATCGAAGCCCCCTCTCCAACCCACCCAGAAGGGTTCCAGTGGCCAGAGCCATCAGAGCGAAGGAGAGCGCCGCCTGGACAGCGGAAGACATCCCGAACCCCAGGATCACGCCGAGTCCCGCATTGAGTTGCTGCACGCCAAGCCCAACCGTAGTCACGACTCCGAATACGGTCGCGACCACTGTGAAGGTGTCCATGACGTCGCCGGCGCTTCCGAAGATCCGCTTTCCCAGCAGCGGATAGAGCCCGGAGCGCATCGTAAGCGGCAGGCCGTGCCGAAATCCGAAGTACCCAATGACGATCGCCACCAGGGAGAAGAGGCTCCATCCGTGGAGACCCCAGTGGAAGAAGGTGAGCCGCATCGCGACATCGGTCTCGGTTCGGCCGTCACCGGCCGGGATAAAGGGATTGCCCTGGAGATGGCTCACCGGCTCCGCCACGCTCCAGAAGATCAACCCGACGCCCATTCCCGCGGCGAAGAGCATCGAAATCCAGGAGAAGGTGCTGAATTGGGGGCGTTCATCATCTCCGCCGAGGCGCACGTTCTTGTATCGCCCGACACCCAACCAGATGACGAAGATGAGCACTACGCTCACGAGACCCACGTAATAGCTTTCCAAGACGGGGGTCACGACCTCCCGAGTTCGGGCCAGGGCGATCTCGAAGGCGGGGCCGGAGACCGCCCCGAGGGCCGTCACACCCGCCACAAGGAATAGGCTCGCAAGGGTGACGGTCGGCGTCAGTCCTCGCAGGAGACCGGACTTCGCTGGAAAGGCCATCGAATCTCTGCTCCGAGTTGGGGGCCAGGATCCCTTCCAAGGGTTCGGGGTCGGAATGCAAGTAGGGTATCATCTCACCGACGCCCGTGAGGAGAGCGCAACCCCGGACCGCGGCGGAGTGTAGGATCAAGAGGTGATCCCGTCCGAATCCCTCCCGTCACTGGCCCCGCAGCGGCTCAGGTTGCCGCGATCCCAAGAGCCACCCCGTTTCTCCCAGGCGTTCTCCGGAGACCGATCATGAGCTTCCTCTCCTCCCGCTGGATCCTCCTGTCCATGTTGAGCATGTTCTCCGTGCTGAGCTTGATCGCGGTGTCCTCCGCCGAAGGCCAGTCCGGAGAGGAAGTGGCGACGCCCGAGGACGAGTTGGTGAATCCGGTCTACGCGGCGCAAAACCCGTTCCGACCCGGGGAGGTGCACCGCTTCCAGGCACACTTCGGCGTCATCCGCGCTGGTCGGGCGAGCCTCGAGGTGTCGGGGCCCGAAAGGGTGAGGGGCCACGACGCCCTGCGTTTCGACATGTCCATCCAGGGGGGTATTCCGGGAGCCCGGATCCGGAACCAAGTGACGTCATGGGCTTACGGCTCTCCGCTTCGCACGCTCCGGTTCGTACAGGATCTGAACGAGGTGGGAAGCGAGCGCTACCGCTCGTATGAGATCTATCCGGACCGGGGAATATCGATCCTGGAGCACGAGAACGATGAGGAAGAGGAGTTCTCCACGAACCTTCCACTCGACGACATTTCCTTCATCTACTTCGCTCGCACTCTGCCTCTGGAGGTTGGAGATCGCTACGTCCTCCCCCGCTACTTCCGGGACTCCGGCAATCCGGTCATTCTCGAAGTTCTCCGGGTGGAAACCATCTCGGTGCCGGCGGGACGCTACGAGACCATCGTCGTCCAGCCCACTTTCCGCTCTCGCGGACTCTTTGGCGAGGGCGCCGAGGCCGAGGTCCACTTTTCGAACGACTACAGCCGGATCGTCGTGCAGGTGCGCTCGCGAATCTCGAGGCTCGGCTCGCTCACGCTCCGACTGACGGAGGATCCCCGACGGGTCGGCTCGTGACCCTCCGGACCGGAGCGCGGAGCTCGGTGCCCCCCACCACGAGGACCGTCGCTCAACGCAGACCTCTCAGTCGAGAGGCCTGGAGGACTCGCTCGATCGCAAGGATGAACGCACCCGTGCGGAGGTCCGTCTCGTGCTCTTCGGTGACTCGCCTGAGATCCTCGTAGGCGCGCCGCATCGTCTGGGCGAGCTCCCGATCCACCCGCTCGCCGTCCCACCGGAACTGCTGGAGGTTCTGGACCCACTCGAAGTAGGAAACGGTCACCCCGCCGGCATTCGCAAAGATGTCGGGCAGAACGACGACGTCACGCCCACGCAGGATCTCGTCCGCGGCCGGCGTCGTCGGATGGTTGGCGCCTTCGGCGATCAGACGGGCCCGAACGTCCCCGGCGTTGCCTTTGTGAATTGCTCCCCCCAGAGCCGCCGGGACGAGGACGTCCACCTCGAGGGCCAGGAGCTCCTCGTTGTCCACCTGCCGGACCCCGTCCGCCTCGAAGGCGACGACCGAACCCTCTCTTCGTACCGTCTCCTGGACCGCATCCGGATCGAGCCCGTCGGCGCGGTGGATGCCTCCCCGGACATCGCTCACGGCGACGATCCTGGCACCCGCCTCGGCCAGAAAGCGCGCAGCCCAGTAGCCCACGTTGCCGAAGCCCTGCACGGCCACGGTGGAGGATGCGAGATCGATCCCGAAATCGGGCGCGGACCGCTCGACCGCGAAGAAGAGGCCTCGACCGGTGGCGGATTCCCGACCGTACGACCCCCCGAGGGGAACCGGCTTTCCGGTGACGACAGCGGGGGTGTGCCCGTGGAATTTCGAGTACTCGTCGACCATCCACGCCATCACCTCGGCGCCCGTCCCCATGTCCGGACCGGGAATGTCCTCGTGGGTTCCGATGAATCCCTCGAGCCGCTGGGTGAAGCGTCTGGTCAGCCGCTCGAGGTCGAGGGCCGACAGCTCGCGAGGATCGCACTGCACTCCACCTTTCGCCCCCCCGTAGGGCAGGTCCACCACTGCGGTCTTCCACGTCATCAGGGAGGCGAGCGCACGCACTTCCTCCAGGTCCGCTTCCGGGTGGTACCGAATCCCCCCCTTCATCGGCCCGCGTGAGTTGTCGTGCTGCACCCGGTATCCTCGAATCGTGAGAATCCTTCCGTCCTCGGTGCGGAGGGGGATCTTGACCATGAGGTCCCGGTAGGGGGTCTGGAGGGCGATCCGCTCCCCTTCTCCCAACCCCAACCTGTCTGCTGCGCCGCGGAAGAGGAGGTTGACGGCTTCGAACGGCGTGATCCCGTCCTCGAGGTGAAAGGTGGCGGCGGGTTCAGGGACGTCGCGGGCCATCGGCGCTCCCGGTTGGGGTGAAGGCGCCCAGCTGCTGCGCCGGTTCTTGCGACCCCGAGTGTAACCGGTCACATCCTTGAAGCCAAGCCGACTCAAGCCCTTCGGGCGAAACGCTTTGCGGCGCTCCTTCCCTCGGTGGAATCGCCTCTGCTCCCCCGAGCCTCGACCGGAACCCCGCTCGCTCGAGTCGGTTATCAAATAGGAGACAGACACGGGTCAAGTGGCAGTCCCCGCCGGAGTCTCCCCCCTCGCTCCATCCGTACGTTGGGCACTGTTCGAGCCCCGCATGCTCGCAAGGGCCCAAACCGCGGAATCGGCCGCCGGCCGGGGACCGGCGACCCCCTGACCGAATGGGCCACCATCGGCAGAGTGAGGAGGAGTATCAGAGCCGACCGGATCGCGCGCCCCGCGCTGCGACAGATGGGTTGGGTGCCTTCAAGCGGGACCATCTCGGACGCCGTGAGCGGTCACCGCGGAGTTTTCAGGCGGTGGCGGTCCACTACGGAGGATGTTGCGACCATGACCGACGAAAGGCAGAAACGATTCAGCGAGCTGATCGAGGCGGACAGAGAACGACATCGGGACTTGGGCTGGAGCGGAACGTTGCTCGAGTATCTCGACAAGGTCAGGGAGCATCCCACCCTGGCACGCCTCGCCCACGAGCGCCTCTGGGACGTGATCTCGGCCGAGGGACTTTCCGACGTGCGGGAGACCGAAGATCCCCGCCTGCGTCGTCTCCTCGGAGACGATGGGCTGCGCCTCTACGACTTCTTCCGGGACGAGTTCTTCGGCATCGAGCGAGCGCTGGATCAGATCGGCCGTTACTTCCGCGCGGCGGCGCAGCGAGGAGAGGAGAGTCGGCAGGTCCTCTGTCTGATCGGGCCGGTGGGAGCGGGGAAGAGCTCTCTGGTGGAGAAGCTGCAACGAGGCCTCGAAACGGCACCACCGCTGCACGCCATCGAGGGATGCCCCCTGGCCGAGGAGCCTCTCCACCTGATCCCGAAGCACCTCAGGCCCGAGTTCGAGGAGATGCTCGACGTCCGCATCGAGGGTGAGCTCTGCCCCCTTTGCCGGCACCGACTTGAGGAGGAGTTCCAGGGGCGCTACGAGCAGGTACCCGTGGTCACCGTGCCGATCTCTCGACACGGCCGCCGCGGGATCGGTGTGGTCCCGCCCGTCGACCCCAACAATCAGGACACGTCGGTCCTGATCGGGTCGGAGGACATCTCGAAGCTGGACCGCTACTCGGAGGGGGATCCCCGCGTGCTCGAGCTGAGTGGGGCGTTCCACGTGGGAAACCGGGGCATCACCGAGTTCATCGAGATGTTCAAGAACGAAACCGAGTACCTGCACACGATCATCACTGCCACCCAGGAGAAGTTCATTCCCGCCCCCGGACGGCATGGGACGGTCTACGTGGACACCGTGATCGTGGCGCACTCCAACGAGGCCGAGTGGAGGCGCTTCCGAGGCGACCGGACGAACGAGGCAATTCTCGATCGGCTCGTGGTCGTGAAGGTCCCCTACAACCTCCGGCTCTCCGAGGAGGTCAAGATCTACCGGAAGTTGCTGGATCGATCCAGCTTCGAGGCGCATATCGCCCCCCACACCCTCGAGGTCGCCGCAATGTTCGCGGTGTTGAGCCGCCTGGAGCCCACCTCCAAATGCGACCTGACGACCAAGCTCCGCCTTTACAACGGCGAGGAGGTGGTCGAGAAGGGCAAGACGGTCAAGCTGGATCCGCGAGAGCTCCACGAGGACGCCCCACGGGAGGGGATGGAGGGCATCTCCACCCGGTTCATCATGAAGGCGCTGGATGGAACGCTGGCGGACAACCCCGGCGGCATTCACCCCATCAACGTGCGCGAAACTCTGGTGCAGATGGTCAAGGGGGCGGACCTGGGCGACAAGGAGAGGGATCGCTACCTCGACTTGCTGAGGGACACGGTGCACAAGGAGTACCTGTCCATCCTCGAGCGCGAGATCACCAGGGCCTTCGTCTATTCCTTCGAGGAGCAGGCGGAGGGGCTCTTCCAGAACTACCTGGACCACGCGGAAGCGTACGTAAACAAGACTCGTGTGAAGGATGCAGGAACGGGTGAGGAGCTCGAACCGGACGAGGAGTTCCTGAAGTCGGTGGAGGAGCAGATCGCAATCGTGGGGTCAGCGGCCGACGGCTTCAGGCAGGAGGTCATGGCGTACCTGTGGGCGTCGAGTCGTCGCGGGGACAGGGTCGACTTCAAATCATACGAGCCGCTTCGGGAAGCGATCGAGAAACGCCTGATGAGCTCGGCCCGCGAGATGAGTCGGGTCATCACCCGAGCCCGTACCCGCGACGAGGAGCAGCGCAAGAAGTACGACGATCTGGTCGGGGCGCTCATTGAGCGAGGATACAATGAGGAGTCGGCCGAGGTCGTGCTTCGCTATGCGGCCAACAATCTCTGGAAGGATTGAGGAGGGGGCCATGAGTGAATCGGTCTTTCGCCCCTACTCGCAGTCGGATGCGGTGCGCTCGGATCGGAGCGCCGGCGACCGGTCTCGTCACCGGGAGAAGGTGCGAGAAGCGATCCGTGAGAACATCGCCGACGTGATCGCCGAGGAAGCCATCATCGGACGCAGCGGTGACCGGGTGGTGAAGGTTCCCATCCGGGGCATTCGCGAGTACCGCTTCGTCTTCGGCGAGAACCAGCCGAGGGTGGGTACTGGCGACGGAGATACGGAAACGGGCGACGTCGTGGGCAAGAGCGGGGATGGCCGCGCCGGTGACGTGGGAGGACCCGCCGGGGATCAACCCGGGACGGACTACTACGAGACCGACGTCTCCCTGGAGGAGCTGACCGAAATCATGTTCGAAGACCTGGAGCTGCCCGAGATGGACCGAAAACGGCTCCGGGAGCTACCGACCGAGGTCGCGCGCAAGCGGAAGGGATATCGCAGAGCGGGCGTCCGCGTCCACCTGGACAAGCGCCGGACGGCTCGGTCCCGAATCCGCCGAAAGCTCGCTCGAGGCAGCCCGCTCCCTCCGGATGCCGAGGCCTTCGGAATCCCGGCCTCGAGCCCGCGGGATGCAGGGGAGGGGCCTCGGTTTCCCTTCCACCGGGAGGACCTCACCTACCGGCGGACCGTCCACGACGTGATCCCCCAGTCCAACGCCGTGGTCATCTGCATCATGGACACGTCCGGGTCCATGGACACGATGAAGAAGTACCTGGCTCGGAGCTTCTTCTTCCTCCTCTACCGCTTCGTGTTGACCCGGTACCAGAATGTGGAGGTGGTGTTCGTGGCCCACCACGCCGAAGCCCGTGAGGTTTCCGAGGAGGAGTTCTTCCACAAGGGCGAATCGGGAGGTACGCTCATCTCCACCGGATACCGGAAGGCGCTTGAGATCATTCACGAGCGCTATCCTCCGGCGCTATGGAACGTGTACGCCTTCCACTGCTCGGACGGAGACAACTGGACGACCGACAATGAAGCGGCCCTCGAATCAGCCCAGGAGCTGTGCCAGGCGGCGAACCTCTTTGGCTACGGGGAGATCAAGCCCCTGAACTCCCGCCGGTACGGGAGCAGCATGCTGGACGTCTTCCAGGGTCTGGACGAGCCCAACTTCCAGACGGTGAAGATCGAGCGAAAAGAGGATCTCTGGCCCGGCTTCAAGGAGCTGCTCTCGAAGGAACGCGTACCCGCCGAGGAGACCTGACTCCGCCATGGCGACCGACTGGACGATCGGCGAGTTGGAGGAGTGGGACGCGCGCATCCGACGGGTTGCCCAGGATGTCGGGCTTGTCCTGCGGGCGCAGGAGTTCGAGATCTGTGACCGGGACCAGATGCTGGGCTACATGGCCTACACCGGGATGCCGGCTCACTACCCCCACTGGTCGTTCGGGAAGCGCTACGAGAAGCTGAAGACCCTCCACCGACACGGGGTGACCGGGCTTCCCTACGAGATGGTGATCAACAGCGATCCGACGCTGGCCTACCTCATGAGGGACAACACCCTCTGCCAGCAAGTCCTGACCATGGCCCACGTATACGGCCACAACGACTTCTTCCGAAACAACGGCCATTTCTCGCGATCCCGTCCGGAGCTGACCGTGCCGCGATTCAAGCTCCGGGCGGATCGGGTGCGCCGCTACGTGGAAGACCCCTCCATCGGCGCTGGTCGAGTCGAGGCGCTTCTCGACCACGCCCATGCCCTCTCCCTGAACCTGAGACGCAACCCGGACATCCGACGGCTCGACAGGGCCGAGCAGGAGGAGCGGGCGCTCGAGCGGGCTCGGCCCCGGCGGCGTCCCCACGCCGAGATCCACCTCCCCGAGGAGACCGTCGAACCCGACCTCACCCGGGTTCCCCTCGAGCCAGAAGAAGACCTCCTCCCCTTCATCCGGGACCACAATCCGTACCTGGCGGAGTGGGAGAAGGATCTCCTCACACAGGTGCACGAGCAGGCCGCGTACTACCTGCCCCAGATCGAGACCAAGATCATGAACGAGGGCTGGGCCACGTACTGGCATCACAGGATCCTGCATGCCCTCGATCTCCCCCAGGAAATCCACATGGAGTTTCTCGTGCATCACAATCAGGTGATCAGCACGCAAGCCACCTCCATCAATCCCTATCAGCTCGGGTTCGTTCTCTGGCACGACATTCGCCGTCGTGCCGCGGGTGAGGAAGGGACGGCCGGGAAGGTGGATGTGGGCCTGGTCCAGGAGGCGGGGGCGGAGCCGCTGCCCGGTGAGGAGGGGCTCTTCAAGATCCGCGAAGTGGACCGCGACGTTTCGTTTCTGAGGCGATTTCTCGGGGAGGAGCTCATGCGGGAGCTGGACCTCTTCGAGTACGAGCCCAAGGGCAAGGATCTCGTGGCGACCAGGATCTCCGACCCCGACGAATGGAGCCAGGTGAGGGAGACGCTCCTCCGCAGGGTGGGAATGGGTGGAGTGCCCGCGATCAGAGTCGTCGATGCCGATCTCGGCAGGAGCGGAGCCCTACTCCTCAGGCACGAGCACGACGGCCGCGACCTCGACCTCGAGTACGCGGAAAAGACATTGGAGCACGTCCACGCCCTCTGGGGCCGACGAGTGCTCCTGGACACAGTCCTGGAGGACAGTCCTACCCGCCTCTCCTACGAGCCCGATGCGGGGTTCGCTGCGGAGTAGCTGGATGAAGAGGACTCGTCTCGGTCCCGTCCTGTGGCGAAGCGGTAGGCTCGGAAGAAGGGATCTTGCGACCTCGTTGAGATTCAGCCCCGAAGGGGTCGCCTCGACCTTCCCCCCGAGGTAGCTTCTGCGCGAACGTGCGATCGCGCGATGTGCGAGGTCGCGAGGGAGGGCGATTCAACTTTTTCACCGGCAGCCCGAGGACGCATGTGACGAATCGCGGCATCCGAGAGGACCTCAGGAGGGAGTTGGGCTTCTGGGACGCGCTGACGATTGGCGCCGGGACCATGATCGGCGCGGGGATCTTTCTCCTTGCCGGAGTTGCTCTCGAGGAGACGGGCCCGGCTGCGGTTCTGTCTTACCTGGGCCCCGCCATGGGAGCGATCTCAGGGGTGGGGATCTGGCTCAGCCTGACAGTAGCCATCGCCTTCTACTTGTTCGGGATGGGCGAGTACTTCTCTCGCTTCATACCCGTGACGCCCTTCTGGGGAGCCTTGGGGGGTGGACTGCTTCTGACCGCGCTCAACGTCGTCGGCGCACGAGAATCGGGGCGCACTCAGCTCGTGGTGGTCCTCGTGCTCCTTCTGATCCTGGGAGGCTTCTCGATGTAAGGAGTCACCCAGATGGACACCGGGAATCTGATTCCGTTTTTTCCCCAAGGCGCCGGACCAATTCTCCCGACCACCGCGCTGATCTTCGTCTCGTTCCTTGGGTTCGTGAAGATTGCCGCCGTGGCCGAGGAAATTCGCGATCCCGAGCGGAACCTTCCGCGCGCCCTGATCGGTTCGGTCGCCCTGGTGACCGGCCTCTACGTCGTCATCCTGTTGGTAATCGCTGGAACCCTTTCCCAGGGAGCCATCGCGGAGGTGCGGGACCCGTTAGCGACCGCAGCCCGGAGTTTCTTCGGTGAAGCGGGAGTGGTCGTGATCGTGTTCGCCGGCCTTTTGGCAACGTTGTCGTCGGCGAACGCCAGCATTCTCGCGGCGTCACGGATCAATCTAGCCATGGCTCGGGACCGCCTCGTGCCCGGTTGCTCGCTCAGATCCATTCCCGTCTAATGACGCCTCATCGAGCGATTCTGCTCACGGCTTTCCTCGCGCTCGCGTTCCTCTTCCTTGACAGTCTCGAGGATCTGGCCAAGATCGCAAGCTCTCTGCAACTCTACAGCTACGCCGCCCTGAACGTGGGCTGCGTGGTCCTGCGGACCTCTCAGCCGGATTGGTATCGGCCCACCTTTCGCACTCCTGGCAACCCCCTGCTCCAAATCGTGGCTGCAGTGGCTTGCCTAGTGATCATCCTGGCCTCCGGTCCCTTCGCGCAGATCGCGGTGGTGGGGCTGGTGATCGTGAGCCTGGTCTGGTATTCCGCCTGGGGCCGGAGCCGGGTGGAAATCGACCACGGCCTCACTGCCCTCAGCGTGCGGGTGGTGGATGCGGAGGTGGAAAAGGAGACTCTGGCCCGCACCTTGGAGCGGGATTCCCCAATCCGCCAGGTTCTCTTCGGCTCCATCCCGGATCTGGTGGCGGATCAAGCTCCTTGCTCGGTGCTGATGGTCCACCGCTTCCTTCCCAAACACTGGTCCGTCGGGTTGGTCGACAGCGTCAAGCGAATCAGAGAACGACTCGGAGCCACGACTTCGCCGGAGGAAGACCCCGCCGGAGAATGATGGCCCCGGCATTGAGGCCAAGGCGACTAACGGACGTGCTTGTACATCATGTCCACGACCTCGTCATACATCTCTTCCGCGGCGGAATCGCCCTGTCGGATCGCCGAGGTCGCGCAGTGCTTGAGGTGATTGCGGACCAGCTCGCGTCCGACGCTTCGCAGCGCCTCGTGCACGGACGAGATCTGCGTGAGGATGTCGGCACAATAGCGCTCCTCCTCCACCATCCGCTGGAGCCCACGCACCTGACCTTCGATCCGCCGAAGTCGCTTCAGGTTGCGCTCCCTCACGTCCCCATCCACTTCCAGCGCGTGCCGGGGCGAGCCTTGTTGCGGAGCTCCGCTGTTCATCCGGCCGTCTCTTCCTTGGTGTGTCGATGCCATCCCGTCTCCACGTTCATCGAGTCCCTGGGTCATGGTGGCTCCCCCCACTGGGGATAAGCCGGCGCATCACACCAGGCGCAACCTTCGCAGTCGCAGCGAGTTCATCACCACGCTCACCGAGCTGAACGCCATTGCGGCGCTGGCCAGTATGGGTGAGAGAAGAAGGCCCAGGAGCGGATAGAACGCTCCGGCAGCCACCGGGATCGCGGCCGTGTTGTAGACGAATGCCCAGAAGAGGTTCTCCTTCATCGTTCGCAAGCTGCGCCGCGACAGTCGAATGGCGCTCGCCACGCCTCGGAGGTCGTCCCGCATGAGCACGATGTCTCCCGCCTCCCCCGCGATGTCCGTGCCCGTCCCCATCGCGATTCCGACGTCCGCCTGGGCCAGCGCAGGCGCATCGTTGATCCCATCGCCCACCATCGCCACGACCTCGCCCTCCTCCTGAAGGCGGCGAATCTCGGCCACCTTCCCTTCCGGCAGCACCTCGGCCACCACGCGGTCCACCCCGACCTCTCTGGCAACCGCCAGCGCCGTGCTCCGCTGGTCGCCAGTGAGCAGAACGACCTTGAGGCCCATCTTTCGCAGAGTTCGAATCGCCTCCGGGGACCGTTCCCGGACCGGATCCGCCACCGCGATTAGGCCGGCGGGCTGCCCGCCGATCCCGACATAGACGGCGGTGCGGCCCCGCTCGGCCAACTCCTCCGCCGCTGGCCGAAGGGACGAAGTTTCCACCCCGTGTTCCTCCAGAAGCCCCACGTTCCCTATGATGATCTCCCGACCTTCGACCCGGCCGACAGCCCCTCGCCCGGTCACCGACTCGAACCGTTCGGGGATCGCCTTCTCGATCCCCAGTTCGACCGAATGTCGCACGATCGCCTCGGCCAGGGGATGCTCGGACAGTCCCTCGAGCGAGGCGGCCAGGTGAAGGAGCTTCTCCTCCCCGCCTTCCGTGCTTTCCCACTCCCCCGTGATGCGCACGTCGGTGACGACCGGGCGGCCCTCGGTCACGGTTCCGGTCTTGTCGAGCACCACGGTCGTCACGTCACGGGCCCGCTGAAGGGCCTCTCCCCCCTTGATGAGGATACCGGCTTCCGCCCCCTTCCCCGTCGAGACCATAATCGCCGTCGGTACTGCGAGGCCCATCGCACACGGACACGCGATGATGAGCACCGAGACCGCCGCCGCAAACGCCGGAATGAGCGTGGTCCCCGATCCCGCCACGTACCAGACGACGAACGACGCGATGGCGATGGACATCGCCACCGGCACGAAGACGCCCGTGACCCGATCGACCAGGCGTTGGATCGGGGCGCGCGAGGCCTGCGCCTCGCGCATCAACCGGACAATGCGACTCAGGGTGCTGTCGACCCCGAGCCGGGTCGCCCGGTAGCGGAACGCTCCGGTTCGATTCACGGTGCCGCCGATCACATCGTCATCCCTTCCCTTCTCGACCGGGAGGCTCTCCCCGGTCAGCATCGACTCGTCCACCGCCGAGCTACCGGAGACGATCCGTCCGTCCACCGGGATCCGCTCTCCGGGGCGGACCACGACGATGTCGCCCTGGTTCACATCGCCGATGGCAACCTCGACTTCGATATCCTCACGCAGGACCCGTGCGGTCTCGGGCTGGAGCGCCACCAGGCCGCGGAGGGCCTGCGACGTCTGCCGCTTGGCACGCGCCTCCAGGGTATTTCCGAGGAGGACGAGGGCGATAATGAAGAGCACCGCCTCGTAGTAGATCGCCGGAGCCACTCCTCTCGACAGGAACAGATCCGGAAAGAAGGTCGCGGTGAGCGAAAAGAGGAATGCCGCACCGGTCCCGATCGCCACGAGCGTGTTCATGTCCGCGGCGTGGTGCCGGAATGCGCTCCACGCGCGAGTGTAGAAGTGGCGCCCCGCCCATCCCATCGTGATCAACGTCATCCCGAGCAGAACGTAGGTGAGGATCTGCACGTCGATCCGGTATAGCCAAGGCATGGCCGCGGACAGCCAGGGGTCGATCGTGCCATGGATCCACGCCATGAACGGATCCCCGGCCGGCGCACCGTGCTCCGCGTGCTCGGCCCCGTAGGGAGCGCTCATGACGGGCATCGAGATGACCATTCCGACGGCGGCGAAAAAGAGGCTCACCCCGGTCCTGAGTCGGAAGTCCCGGAACTCCGTCTCGTGGGCCCGGTCCTGAGCCTGCTGCTCCTCGGCGTCCGTCCGGTCGGGTTCCGGCAGCTCAGCCCCGTACCCGGAAGACCGGATGAGCTCGACCAACCGCTCCGGAGAGGTCTCCGTATCGTCGAAGGAGACCTGAGCGCTCTCGGTCATCAGGTTCACAGACGCCGCCCGCACCCCGGGAGCCGTCTCCAGGACCCGTTGGACCCGCGAGGAACACGCGGCGCAGGTCATGCCGGAGACCGCCACCGTCACTCGCTCCCCTTCTTCCGTCGAGCGCTGGCGTTCCTGAGCGGCCTTCATACGTCGCACCCCCGGTCCCCTGCGAATTCGTCCTTCACAGCAGCCTCCTGAGGGGCCCTTCCGTCCGCAGGCATGCGGGTCGCTCCGGTGCCTCGGCGACCCACGATGAGGAAGTACCAATTCACCCAGACGATCGCCGCGATGCCTCCGAGCACGACCAGGATCTCGTCGGGAGTCACGGTGCCTGCTCGAGCTCTTCGAGCCGGAATCCCGCCTCCTGCACCGCAGCGCGAAGCTGGACGGGGTCCAATGTGCCGGAACCGTGGGAGATCCGAGCCAATCCGATCTCCACGGACTCGACGTCCACTCCCGCCAACTCCCGCAGGGCCCGATCCACAGCGGCCACGCAGTGCTGACAGGACATTCCCTCGATCGTGAGCACTGTCTTGTTCATATGCTATGTGCCTCCTCCCCCGATCATGGGGTGGGTGTGTGCCCCATACCCCTTATGGGTATCAATGTATATACCCCCACCCCCTATGTCAACGGCCGCCGAATGGAAGTGCGCGCTATCCCCGAACCAGCCTGACGGCCACGTAGAGGAGGACGAGTCCGAGGAGTGCATTCCCCCTCCCGAGCCATGCTGCGGCCTTGCGAAAGCGGAAGCCCTGTGGAGTGTGGGGAGCCACGGCCGAGGCCTTCGGACCCAGCCAGAAATCGTGGACCAGCTGCACCGAGATCATTCCCGCGACGAGCGCAAGCTTGACGGCGAGGAGTTGCCCGTAGGCGGTGATCCAGAACCCCGAAGCCGACCAGATCTCCCACCGCAACAGCCCCCGAAAGTGGAGGTTTCCGATTCCCGTTCCGAGCAAGACGAGAATGGCGATCCAGGCGGTGCTTCTGAACCGCCTGCCCAGGTCGCGGAAGAGCGCCGAACGTTCACGGGCATCGGGAAGCGTCCGGAGCACGGGGGCGCCGACCGCCGCGAAGAAGAACATGCCTCCGAGCCAGTACACGGACGCCAGCAGGTGGAAAAAGACGTTCAGGTGGTAGAAGGTCACCGATCTCTCCGTTTCCCGGGCTGCGCCATGGCACGCCCTTCACATTAGTGACTCGTGGGCGCCCGGATGGCGGGATCCGTCGCCTGTTCTCCGATCATCGCCGCCTCCCCGGAGACCCGCAGTGGGGAACCGCCCGCGACGCCGTGTAGGGAATTTCCCTACGCCGGAATCAGCCTTCCCCCCACAGCCGAGTGGCAGAGGCCGGCGGTACTTTGTTCCATTCCTTCGGCAGAGGACGGGCGCATGACCACATTTCCCGCACGCGCACGAAGCCCCCTCCCCGGGTCCACCGGCACCCGTGCCCCCTCGCTCTCCGAGGTGGACTTCGAGCGGTCCCCCTTCCTCGTGATCTGGGAGACGACGCAGGCTTGCGACCTGGCCTGCGTGCACTGCCGAGCGGAGGCCCGTCCGGAGCGCGACCGAAGGGAGCTGTCCACCGCGGAGGCGAAGGCCCTCATGAGACGGGTGCGAAGCTTCGGTCGCCCCCTCTTCGTGCTCACCGGAGGCGATCCCGCCAAGCGACCGGACCTCGTGGAGCTCGTGGCGTACGGCGCGGAGCTCGGACTCCGCATGGGCCTCACCCCTTCAGGCACCCCGCTCGTGACGCCCGAGCTCATCGCCGAGCTTCGATCGGTCGGACTTTCCCGCCTCGCCGTGAGCCTCGACGGACCCACCCCGGCCCAACACGATGGGTTCCGTGGGGTGGACGGCTCGTACGACTGGACCCTCGGAATGCTGAAGGCCGCAAGAGAGGTGGGCCTCTCCACCCAGGTCAACACCACCGTATCCCGCAGGACGCTCTCCGATTTCGAGGCGATGGCGAGGCTGGTCGACGGCTTGGGCATCTCTCTCTGGTCCGTCTTCTTCCTGGTACCCACCGGGCGGGCACGCATGGAAGACCTCCCCTCGGCGGAGGAGGTGGAACGGATCTTCGAGCGCATGTACGAGCTTTCGGCCGGGGTCCCCTTCGACATCAAGAGCACCGCCGCCCCCCAATATCGGCGGATGATCCTGCAGAGGCAGGTGAAGGAGAGAAAGGAGGGATCGAGAAGCGAGGCGCCTTCACCGCTGACCGCCGGCGTAGGCTTCAGCCTCTCCGACGGCGTGGGAAGGGCTCGGGGTGTGAACGACGGCAACGGCTTCCTCTTCGTGAGCCACCGCGGCGATGTCTACCCCTCCGGCTTCCTTCCCCTGCCAGCGGGCAACGTGCGGGATCAGGACGTCGTGCGCCTCTACCGGGACCACGAGATGTTCCGGTCCCTGAGGGACCCGGATCGCCTCAAGGGGAAGTGCGGGAGCTGCGAGTTCCGTTCGATCTGTGGAGGAAGTCGCGCTCGGGCCTGGGCGATGACCGGGGATCCCCTCGAGTCCGATCCCCTGTGCACGCACGTGCCCACCCGGTACTTGAAACGTGTCGAGCGCGGCGAAGCCGAGGAGGTGCAGACGTACTTCGCGAATCGGATTCCGGGCTGGGGACGTCGCGCGGGCGCTACTTCCAGGGGAAGTGCACAGCTCCCCATCCTGCCCTCCCGGGCCGTCACGGAGCGGGAGCGGATAGATGGTGAGTGCTGAACGACGGATACGGACGATCCCGGGCGCGCTCGGGTTCGTGCTGCTCGGAATCACCGCGACCGAACCGGCGACCGTCTACGCCCAGGAGATCACGATCGGTGGTCAAATCCGCCCCCGCTACGAGACGAGAGACCCTGCGCCCTCCGAGGGGCGGGAGGCGTTCGTCTCGATGCGAAGTCGGCTGCGCGTCTCCGCAGAGCTGGAGCGAGGCGTGCGGGTCCTGTTGCAGGTCCAGGACGTACGGATCTGGGGGGAGGAGGAGAGCACCCTGGGAGACTTCAGCGCCGAGAATTTCGACCTTCACCAGGGCTACGCGGAAATTGATGTCGGAGCGGAGAAGGTCGCTCAGATCCGGGTCGGCCGTCAGGAAATGAGGCTTGCGGGGGAGCGGCTGGTGGGGGCGGTGGACTGGACACAGCAGGGTCGCTCGTTCAACGGTGTGCGAGCCCTTCTCCGCCCTGGCTGGGGCAGCGTGGATCTCTTCGGATTCAGGTTGAGGGACAGCTCAGCGACGAATTCCGACGAGGACGTCGATTTCCTCGGGGCATACGCAGTCGTGGACCTTCCGGTCGGAGGAACCGTCGACCTCTACAGCCTCTACAACCGGGCACGCGGAACGACGCGCTCGGACCAGGGGACATTTGGCGCACGATGGGAGGGGGCGGGGCCAGAATGGAACCACCGGATCGACGCGTCCTATCAGACAGGCACGAGAGAAGGCCTCGACGCGGACGCCTTCATGGTGGGGGCTCGCCTCGGCCGCCGTATCGCGAACGGGCTGGGCGCGGTGAGCCTCTGGTATGATTATCTTTCAGGTGATCGACGGAGCGGCGAAGGCCGCAGCGGGACCTTCGACACCCTCTTCGCCACGAACCACAAGTACTACGGACATGCGGACCTCTTCCTCGACATCCCTCTCCACACGGCCGGCCGGGGCCTTCAGAACTTCGCGATCAAGCTCTCACTCACCCCATCGGACGCGGTCACGGCCGGACTCGATCTCCATGCCTTCCGGATGGCGGAAGTCGGCGACCTGGACTCGAGTCGCCTCGGAGAGGAAATCGACCTCGCGATCGGCTATCGGTACACCTCCTCCCTGTCGGTGACCGGTGGAGCCTCTTACGTATTTCAGCAGGAGGGATGGGCGCGCATCGACCGCCTCCATCGCGATCTCCTCTTCGGCTTTCTCATGCTCGACGTACAGTTCTGAACTCTCCCTGAAAATCAATTGGAGGCGGCCCCGAATATGGACGAGATGTCCGTCATGAGGCCCCGAACGATTCCTGGAATTCTTGTCGCCATCGCTCTTCTCGCCGGATGTGAGGCGGGGGAGGACACGTCCGTTCTTGCCGATGATTCCCTGGCACGGGCGCACACCCTCGCCGCCACCTGCGCTGCCTGCCACGGCACCGAGGGACGGAGCGCCGATCCGAGCATTCCTTCCCTGGCTGGAAATCCCGACGACCTCCTTGTCGAGCAGCTTGCCGAGATGCGCGGGGACGAATACGAGGGCAGAGTGATGCACCAGCTCGTGCAAGGGTATTCGGAGGAGGAGATCAGGCTCATCGCATCGCACCTTTCACGCCTCGGAAACGAGGAGCCAGCCCAATGAGCTCAGCCATCGACCGCCGCACCTTTCTCAGGACCCTCGGAGGAGCTGCATCGCTCATCCCCCTTTCCGGGCTGGCGAATTGCACGCCGGCCCAATCCCAGGCGAGGGTGGTGGTGATCGGGGGCGGGTTCGGGGGAAGCACCGCAGCGAAGTACATCCGCCTCTGGGATCCATCGATCCAGGTCACCCTGATCGAGCGGAGGCCACGCTTCACTTCGTGCCCGATGTCGAATCTGGTGCTGAGCGGGCTTCGCAACCCGGGGGAGATCGAACATGGCTATGACGCCCTCGCAGGGTACGGGGTGAATGTGGTCCACGACGACGCCTATGCCGTCTACCCCGACCGGAAGTCGATCCGCCTCGCGAGCGGGGCGGAAGTCGTCTACGACCGACTGATCATGTCACCGGGCATTGATTTCGTCTTCGACGAGGTCGTCGGATGTGAGGCAGCGATCCAGGCCGGACAGGTATTCCACGCATGGCGCCCGGGAACGCAGACCGAGGGGCTGCGCTCCCAGCTCGAGGCCATGGAGGACGGGGGGGTCTTCATCATGACCATCCCCGAAGCGCCCTATCGCTGCCCGCCCGGCCCGTACGAGCGGATGTGCCTCGTGGCCGACTACTTCCAGAGAGAGAAACCTCGCTCCAAAGTGCTGGTTTTCGACGCCAATCCCGAGATCGTCTCCAAATCCGAGCTCTTTCGCACCGCCTGGGCGGAACGGTATCCGGAGATGATCGAGTACGTGCCGGGGGCACGGCCCGAGGCGGTCGACGGAGAAGCCACAACCGTGACGGTCGAGGGCGAAGTGATCGAAGCGGGCGTCTTGAACGTAATCCCGCAGCAAAGGGCCGGAGAAATAGCGGCGCGGGCAGGTCTTGTCGCGGGCGGGGAGCACTGGTGCGCGGTGGACTGGAGGACCTGCGAATCGCTCGCTGTGCCCGACATCCACGTTCTCGGAGACGCCACGGCCTCGGCTCCGGGAATGCCCAAGTCCGGTCACATGGCGAACGCCCAGGCCAAGGTCTGCGCAGGCGCGGTGATCGACCTCCTGGGCGGGCGCCCGCCCGATCCGGATCCGGTGCTCACGAACACCTGCTACAGCTTCGTCTCTTCGGACGAGGCAATGCACGTCGCCTCGGTCCATCGCTGGGACCCCGAACACACCACGGTCACCCCGGTGCCCGAGGCCGGAGGGCTGTCTCCCGCACCGAATGCGGATGAGGCAAACCACGCCTGGGGCTGGGCTCAGAACATCTGGGCGGACGCGCTCGGGTAGGGAATTCTCCCACAAACCAGGGGGCGTTCCAGTACAGGATAGAAGGGCTGTAGCCCGACATCGGAAAACGATTGCTGTGGACAGTTTCAATGTGCGCCGCTCGTTCGGGGACTTCTTCCGGCGATCTCTGCGTGATGTGTCGAGACTGATTCCAAGCAAGGAGTTTACCGATGAGCCGGAAGGATAAGAACATCCTGAACCTGTCCGTGATTCTGGGAGCGGGAATCGTGCTGGGCCTCCTCGTGACGACGGGAGCATTCAGCTCGACCACGGTCGCGAGCGCCCCCTTTTCCGCTCCGATTCCCGAAATCGTCCTGGAGGAAGTGCGTGGTGAAGAGTACGCCGTCCTCACGGAGGCACCGGAAGTCCCGCCGGCCATCGACCGGGACTTCGCAACTCGGGTGATCGTGGAGCTGGAGACCATCGAGATCACGAAGCCGCTCGCAGACGGGGTCGAATACAACTTCTGGACCTACGGCGGGAACGTTCCCGGAAACTTCATTCGGATCCGGGAAGGTGATGTCGTCGAGATGCGGCTGCACAACCATGAGTCGAGCGTCGTACCGCACAACATCGACCTCCACGCCGTGACGGGTCCGGGCGGGGGAGCGTCAGCGTCGTGGACGAATCCAGGCGGGGAGACCGTGTTCGAGTTCCGGGCGCTGAACCCCGGGCTCTACGTCTACCACTGCGCCGTCCCGTCCGTGGGCGAGCACGTGGCCAACGGCATGTACGGCCTCATCCTCGTAGAGCCCAAGGAGGGCCTGCCCGCCGTCGACCAGGAATTCTACGTGATGCAGGGCGAGTTCTACACAGAGGGGAGTCACGGGGAGCGCGGCTTCCAGCCCTTCAGCTACGAAAAAGCCCTCGACGAGCGGCCGGACTACGTGGTCTTCAACGGCTCGGTGGGGGCGCTGGCCGGAGAGAACGCCCTGAGGGCGCGGGTGGGAGACAGCGTCCGACTCTACGTCGGTAACGGAGGTCCGAACCTCGTCTCCTCCTTCCACGTCATCGGTGAGATCTTCGACAACGTGTACACCGAAGGCGGCAGCACACCGAACCACAACGTGCAGACGACCTTGATTCCGGCCGGGGGCGCGGCCATTGCGGAATTCCGGTTCGACGTACCGGGGCGCTACATCATGGTGGATCACTCGCTCTTCCGAGCCTTCGACAAGGGCGCGGCTGGATTCATCGAAGTGGAGGGTCCGGACAACCTCGCGATCTTCAACCCTGAAACCTGGATGGAGATGGAAGGCCACTAGTCCGCAGTCCCCGGTATCCCCCCGGGCCAGGGCAGCGGCAACGCTCGAGGCGCACGACCGGCTTCGAGCGTTGCCGAGTGAACCCGCCCGCCCGGGGGGAGCATTCCGTTTGCCGGAGTCCGTTCCACTTGTGCGTTTGCCTGGACCATGTCCGGTTGGATGCACCCATGCCCCCGGATCCGCTGCCATGGCTGGTGCCTCTTCCGAACGCTTCGCTCCTCCTGGTGCGCCCGAAGGGGTTCCGCGCCGTTGGAGCCTGGCGGCCTGGAGTTGCCTGGTGGTCACCCTGGCGAGCGGCGTCTTCCTGAGAGTCCAGTGGACCGGTCGCCTGCCCCCGCTCTTCGACACCCGGTTCCTCATTCACGCACACTCCCACCTCGCGCTCCTCGGCTGGGCCTTCATCGGCGTCTTCGCGCTGGTGTTCGCGGGGTCGCGCCCCACCCGCGAAGCGCCCGGCCCGGGATCGGGGCGATTGGCGGCCGAAGGCTCGTTCCTGGCTCTTGTCTTCCTCCTGTTCGGCGCCTTTCTCATGCAGGGATACGCCTTCTGGTCGATCCTCCTGTCTATGCTGCACGTCTGCGTCTCGTTGGCCCTCGTCGGGCTCTATGTCCGGCGCCGGCGAGGGTCGATGGACGAAAGCGCGCGACCGTGGCTGGACCTGTCGATGCTGTGGTTCGTTGCGGCGATGCTAGGGCCCTTTCTCCTGGCCCTCGGCGGCCGGATGGGACAGGGGTGGGTGGATGCGTGGGTGGGATACTACCTCACCCTTCTCTTCAACGGTTGGCTCACCTTCGCGGTCATAGGTCTGCTCTTACAGGCAGGGCTCCTGCACCTGGGCCGCAAAGTACGGGAGGCAATGGCTCTGGGGGTCCTTCCCACGACCGTTCCACCCCTCATGGCGTGGACGGAAATTCCTCTCGGAGCGTGGGTGGGTTGGGCGGGCGCACTTCTCTTCGGGGGAGGGTTGATCGTCGTGGGGCTGACGCTCCTCGGGACCGGACTGGCCACCTGGAAGGGGGAATCGGATTCCGCGTCGCCGGATCCCCTCCTGGCCTCGGCGGCCGCGGCATTCCTCCTCTGCGGGGTATTCATGGTCGTGGGCACTGCCCCTCCGGTCTCTTCACTGGTCTTCCAGACGCGCGACCTGTTCATCGGATTCGTCCACCTGCAGCTCCTGGCGCTGGTGAGCGCGGTGCTCGTGCTGCTCCATTACCGCCGGGCTCCGCGCTTCGCCGTCTGGGCGTTCCTGGGCGGAAGCTGGTCGATGATCTGCGTGCTGCTTGGAGCCGGGCTCGTGCAGCTGCTGGGCCGGCCGATCCACTTGCCGCTCCAGGAGCTGCTGTCCGGCACAGGCGCGCTCGCACTCGCGGGAGCCGTACTCCTTCCGCTCGCCGCCTCGGAGAGGGCCGGAAGAGGTGTGACCTGCATCACAGACACGGCGCGCGAGAAAGGCGAGATTTCCATTCCGAGCGGGGGAACCGACCCTGCACCGGGCAATTGACACCCGACGTCGAGGAGACACCATGGGTTCCATGTCACAGTTCCAGAGAGACGCGAGCACCGACCTGAGACACCGGCCAGTCGGAGACGTGGTCGCTGAAGACTACCGCCGGGGAGCGGTGTTCAAGCAGTTCGGGATCGACTTTTGCTGTGGTGGACGTCGAACGGTGGAGGAAGCCTGCACCCGGAAGGGCGTGTCGGTGCAAGAGCTCGAGGAGGCGCTCACCGCCGCCGATCTCCCGCGCGGCGACGATCGCATGCCCGACCCGCGCCGCTGGGCACCGGCCTTCCTGGCCGACTACATCGTGAACGTGCACCACACTTACTGTCGCGAGACTCTCCCAGTGGTGCAGGCCTTCGCCGAAAAGGTCGCCCGGGTGCACGGGGAGAGGAACCCGTACCTCGTGGAGGTTGACGAGAAGGTGCGCGACCTGGCTCGGGAAATGGAGGCTCACATGAAGGCCGAAGAGGAGGAGGTCTTCCCCGCAATTCGGTCCGGGAAGGTCACCGCCGAGGCGTTCGCCCAGATGGAGGAGGAGCACGAGGAGGCCGGGGGGATCATGGAGGAGATTCGACGACTCACCGACGACTTCACGCCTCCGCCCGGCGCCTGTAACACCTGGCGGGCCATGTACGCCAAGCTCGAGGAGCTCGAGGGCGACCTCCACCGACACGTCCATCTCGAGAACAACATCCTCTTTCCTGCGTCCCAAGAGTCCAGACCCACGGCATGAGCGAACGCGGGCCCCAACCGGCGCAGGACCTCCTCCGAAGCCTTTCCCTCTTCTCGCAGGTCCGCGAGGAGGTCCTGGCGCCGATCGCCGATCGGACGGTGATTCGGAAGGTGCCACAGTCCAGGTTGGTCTTCCGGAAGGGGGATCCGTGCGAGGGCCTTTTCGTCGTCGTGAAAGGGCGAGTTCGGGTCTACCGTGCGAACGCCGAGGGAAAGGAGCAGGTGATCCACGACCAGGGGCCCGGGGATACCCTGGCGGAGGTGCCCCTCTTCGACGGCGGTCCTTATCCGGCTCACGCCCGGGCCGAGGAGGACTCCGAGCTCCTCTTCCTTCCTCGCGCGGAATTCCAGGCCGCATATAGAGCCGAGCCGGAGATCGCCCACGCAGTGATCCTGGAGTTGGGCAGGCGCCTCCGAAAGGCGGTACGACTCATCGAAAAGATCTCCCTGAGAGACGTGACGGCCCGAGTGGGCCTTACTCTCCTCGAATACGCCCAGGGCCCGGCGGAGTCATCGGACGAAGTCTCTGACACCTTCATCCTTCCGGTCAGTCAGGCCCAGATGGCCGAATCCCTGGCCACAACGAGGGAGAGCGTGGCTCGCGCTCTGCGGGCGCTCCGCGAAGAAGGCCTCATCGAGCAGCGGGGGGCATCGGTACGGATCCCGAGCTCAACGAAGCTGGAGGATCGCTGCTACGGCCTCTAGCCAACCGTGAAAGGTCCGGACTCGGCTCCGGAGCGGAACGAGAGGAAACGACACGTCCCAGGCGCGCTCGCCTGGCGCCCGATCCCTTCCCCTGACTACAATTGCCTCTCGGACGTGAGCCGCGTTCTCCGACACGGGGCTTGAGGGCTCGTTGCAAGTTGCGCTTCCCGGGGCATCCGGGCGGTCGCCGAAGAGCTCGCCACATGATCTATGCAGAGACCGGGGCAGGGATTGGCCGATACCAAGGAAATCGTCACAACCGCGGACCTCTACCGGACCGTGTTCCAGGCCGCCCCCGACGCGATACTCGTGATCGACGAGCGGGGCCGCATCCAGGAGGTGAATGACGAGGCGGAACGGCTCTTCGGTTACAGCAAGGGGGACCTCGAAGGGAAAAGCGTCGAGATTCTGGTTCCCCATTCCGTCCGGGAACGTCACAGAGGCCAACGGAAGGACTACGCCGTGGACCCGCGGCCCCGGCCGATGGGGATCGGACGAGAGCTTTTTGCGCTCCGGAAGGACGGAACGCAGATCCACGTGGAGATCTCCCTCAGCCCCCTGCGCACCCCTGATGGGCTGCACACGGTAGCGATCGCCCGCGACTTGACGGAGCGAAGGCGCCTGAAGGACTTCGGTACCGGCGCGCTCACAGCCATGGAGGACGAACGCCGGCGAATCGCCCGGGAGCTCCACGACGAAACCGCCCAGTCCATCGCAGCAGTCGTCATCCGCCTGAAATTGCTCATGAAGAAGGGGATCGGGGGGGGGGAGGCCGGGGAACTGGCCGAACTTCGCAATGTCCTTCACGACACGGTCGAAGGCATCCGCCGCATCGCCAGAGGCCTGCGCCCACCGGAGCTTGAGGACGTGGGACTCGAAGCGGCCATCCGCTCCCACGTCCGTGAGTTCCATCCGGAGGGACGAGTGGAGATGGACTTCACGGCGAGCGAGCCTTCTCTCGAGGAAGGGGGGGATCTGGTTGCCTACCGGATCGTCCAGGAGGCGCTGGCGAACGCGGTACGACACAGCGGGGCGGACCGCATCCGCATGTCTATGGGCAGAGATGAATCGGGACGGTTCCTTTCGATTGTCATCGAAGACGACGGCTGCGGATTCCGCCTGGATGTGGAGTCGGATCCGGGAGCGGGGTTGGGCCTCATGGGAATGAGAGAGCGGGCCCAACTGGCCGGAGGATCGCTCGAGATCGATTCCCGGCCGGGGCGAGGCACACGGGTTCGAGCATTGTTGCCTCTGGGCAAGGAAGTGTCGTCATGAGCGCGCCGATTCGAATCCTCCTCGCCGACGATCACGCCATGTTCCGGGCAGGAGTGAAGGCGCTCCTGGAAGCCGAGGAGGGCATGGAGGTGGTGGGAGAGGCAGGATCCGGAGAAGAGGCAGTCGAGAAGGCCCTCGAGCTTCGGCCGCATCTGGTCTTGATGGATCTATCCATGCCCGGAATGAACGGACTCGAGGCGACACGCAGGCTGACCGCGCTAGAGGTCGGTGCGCAGGTGCTGGTCCTCACGGTCCACGCCGAAGAGGAGTACCTGGTGCCTGTGGTGGAGGCAGGGGGTAGCGGATACCTCACCAAGGCCAGCGCGGACCGGGACTTGATCGACGCCGTGCGCACCGTTGCACGGGGCGAGATCTACCTCCCATCGCAAGCGGCCACCCTTCTCCTCAAGCAGGTGCGCAAGGCAGGCGAGGACAACACACCCGGCCTCTCGGAGCTCAGCCCCCGGGAACGAGAGGTGCTCGCGCTCACGGCGGAAGGATTCTCCTCGACGGAGATCGGAAAGAAGCTGTTCATCTCCCCGAAGACGGTCGATACCTATCGGTCCCGCATCATGCAGAAGCTCGGACTGAACCACCGCTCCGAGCTCGTCCGGTTCGCTCTCAACGTCGGACTCCTCCGAGAGCTCTGACCCGTTCAGTCCGTCGCGCTCACAGTGATCCCCTGATCCTCAAGGCGCAGACTGTGCAGCTCCAAGACGGCTTCGATCCGCTTGAGGCGGAGCCGGACCGGATCGGACGACATGGCGGACTCCGCCCCTCCCGGTGCCCGACCTGGCCGGTCGCGCTCCGCGATGTCCGTCTAGGATCGCCGCGCGACCCAGGGGCTCGATATGGCCCATTCGCCCTCCCTCGCTTCGGTGGTTTCTCCAGTGTGGTGAGTCAGCGATTCGCCACACTAGAAGGTCCTTGATCCATAACACTTCCTTGCGGGCACGAGAAGGTCCAGACGCCCCCATTCTCACCGCCCCCCAGAGAAACGCCCCGAATCCCACACACGCCCTCGTGTAGGGAAATTCCCTACAGAGCGATCAGGGATTCTCCGACTGTCCGCTCGAGCCCCCGAGGCGCAATCTGCAGCTGTCATCGGGAACGAAGGGCCACCCGAGCTTTTGCGCCCTCGTCGAAACGCCTTGGAAGGAGTCCTGCGATGGCCACGCAGTGGAAGATCCGGCGGAGTAGCTCTGCGATTCTCTTCTCGGCGCTGCTCGGCATCACCTGGGGAGAGGCCGCCGAAGCCCAGGACGCCGCCCAGGGGCAGAACCTCTACCAGACGTACTGCGCCGCGTGTCACGCCATCGGTTCGCGGGGGGCCCTGGGACCGGATCTGGAGGGCGTTCACGAGCGTCGCGAGCACGACTGGCTCCTTGCCAAGATCGTCGAACCCGGCCGACTCGTGGCGGAAGGCGATCCCGTCACGATGGAGCTCATCGACGAGTACGGGATGGCCATGGCGTCGCTCGGAATCACCAGCGACCAGGCCGAATCGATTCTCGCGTACCTGGAACAGCTCGATGTGGCGGAGGCGCCGGACCCCGCGGCCGCCCCAGATGAGCCGGTGGAGGCCCCCAGGTACTCCGAAAAGCAGGTGGCATTGGGAGGGGCGCTGTTCCACGGACGTACCCGGCTGGAGAACCGGGGGCCGAGCTGCAATGCCTGCCACAACGTGGACCACCCTGATGTCCTGGGAGGCGGCAACCTTTCCGTCGACCTGACCGACGCGTATTCCCGCATGGGAGCTGCGGGACTGAGCGGGATGATGGCCTCGGCCCCCTTCCCCGTGATGCGACGCGCCTACGAAGGCCGAAGCCTCACCGACGAGGAGATCCAGGCCCTCACCGCTTTTCTGCAGAGGGTGGATCAGGAGCCGGGCGATCCCCCGGCGGTAGCCTACGGTCCCATGCTCCTGGGCACCGGCGCGGGAGGCGTATTGATTCTCATGGGCCTCTTCACTTTCGCCTGGCGGGGGCGCCGCCGGGGGGCCCTCTACAAGGACGTGTTCGACCGGCAGGTGAAGTCAACCTGATCGGAGAACGGCAAGTCGACCGGGAAGCAGGAGACGTCCCTTCGTCCCCGCTGGCTCGGACGGAGAGGGACGATCAGATCACTCAAGGCGGAGCGGGACGACCATGGGCTGGATCAAAGACATCATCTCCCCGGAGACGCGGAAGTGGGAAGAGTTC
>SLCK01000019.1 GCA_007125845.1 Gemmatimonadota bacterium | reverse complement strand
GTGGGCCACCTGGGCGACCAGAACGAAGGGGAGAGCTGGAACTCGGCACACACCACCTCCGGGTGCGCACCCGAGGACCTGGGCGGCGGACTCATGTACTGCTTCGGCGGGGGATGAGCGCCCTCCCGGGTCGGGGCTTGCGGGGTGTGAGCGGTGACAGAGACCGGGTGGCCCGCCGAGGCGGCGGAGGGGTTCGAGCCGCCATGGGAGGCGTCGGAGGCCCACCAGGTGACCTTCCTCGACACCCTCGAGCGAGTCCTCTCCGACCGCGAAGTCCCGCTCGTGAACTGGGTCTGGTTGCATCCCCCCTCGGCACCGACGGACGGGGGATTGAATCCCCTGGAGTGGAACATCTTCTGGAGCCTTTCCCTGCGCAGGGCCTCCGGCGAGGAGAGGCCGGTCTACGCGGCCTGGCGCGACTTCACCCTGGAGCACCCCTAAGGCGCAGGACCTCTTCCGCCGACCTCACCGTCCCCTCCTCCCATTCTGTTCGACGCGCTTTCCTCCGACGCTGAGAGACGCTCCCTTGTCCTCTGGAGTGACCGCCCCTTAACTCGCGGATCCCTTCGCCCGTCCCCCCTTGGGCAGGGAATCCCCGAACCGCGAACGAACGTCGAGGAGTCGCCATTCGTGCGTGCGTCGAACCTTCTCCGGCAGACCGGAGCGGTCATCGCCCTTGCCGCCGTCACCACCACCACGGCGTGGACCGCGCGTCCCGCCGCCCTCGGCGCCCAGCTTTCCGTGCCCGACGGACCCGATTCCCTATCGCTGGAGGAAGCGCTCCGGCTCGCCCGGGAACGCAATCCGGATTTCCTCGCGCAGCAACGGCAGCTCGAGAGCGCGGAGCTCGAGGTGCGCGACGCCTGGGGGAACCTGGCTCCCTCGGCCAACCTCTCGAACAGCTACGGCCTTCAGACCGCGGGTGAGCGTCGCTTCGGCGACATCGTGCTGGGAGATCAGCCGGAGATTCTCTCCTCCTCGTACAACCTCGGGATTTCGATGAGCCTGGACGGCACGTCGCTCCTCCGACCGGGTCAGGCGCGGGCCGAGGCGCGGGCCAGCGAAGCGCGACGGGACGGCGCGGCGCTCGGCCTCGAGGCCGATGTGACCGACGCCTACCTGGCCGGGCTACAGGCGGACGCCGAGGTGGCGCAGGCGACGGCCGCTCTGGAGCGAACCCGCCTGACGATCCTCGAAGCCCAGGCGCGGGTGGAGGTCGGAGCGGCCACACCCCTAGACGTGCGGCGAGCCGAAGTGCAGGAGGCGCAAGCGGAAGTCCTCCTGGTGCAGGTCCAGAATCAGGTGGCCTCTGCCCGAGTGGCGCTCGGCCGGCTCCTCGGAGTCGACCTTCCGGAGGACGCCGAGCTGGTCACCTCGTTCGAGCTCTTCGAACCGGAGCTCGATGTCGGAACCCTGGTAACCCAGGCGCTGGAGGGCAACCCGGTCCTGCACGCCTCCCGAGTCTCGGCAGACGTAGCGGAAACGAGCGTCCGGAGCGCCCAGACCCAATATCTCCCGAGCATCTCCCTTTCGGCCAGCGTGAACGCCTCGGTCTTCCAGGCCGGAACCCTCACGCCCCTGGTCGACCAGCGCCTGGGTCAGCAGCAAAGCCAGTTCGAAAGCTGCGTGCAGGACAACCGGATCCGGGAACTGCTCGGGGATACGCCTCGCAACTGCGACAACCTCAACCCCGGCAATCCGTCGGTCGCCTCCGACATCGAGCGGCAGGTGCGGGCGGAGAACCGGGGCTTTCCCTTCAGCTACGACCGCCAGCCGTGGAACTTCTCCGTATCGCTCTCGCTCCCTCTCTTCACGGGGTTCTCCCGGGGTCGGCAGGTGGAACGCGCCCAGATCGCCCACGCGAATGCTCGGGACCAGGTGCGCGGAGAGGAGCTTCGGCTTCGGTCGGAGGTGAGCCAGGCGGCCCGCGCCGTGGAGACCGCGCATCGGACGGTCGCTCTTCAGGGGCGTGTTCGACAGATCTCCGCCGAGGAGCTGAGGCTCGCCCAGGAGCGGTTCCGACTGGGCTTGGCCTCCTCGATCGAGGTCGCCGACGCGCAGGCGAACCTTTCGCAGGCCGAACGGGACGAGATCACCGCCGTGTACGAGTTCCACCGGTCCGTGGCCGCCCTGGAGGCGCTGCTGGGAAGCTGGGTCCGCTGACGACGAGGACGAGCCAACGGGGAGCGGCGGGTCAAAGCAAAGGCCGCCCCCCCGGCTCTTCGTGTTACTCCGTCACCGTGATATGCACGGTGTCGTGCGCCGGCGGATCGAGCGGGATGTGGAGGAGGTCGGCGAGGACCGTGATCAAGCGGTATTCACCGGGCTCCAAGCCCTCGATCACGTACTCGGAGCTCCCGTCGCCCAGGTGGATGATCCCTGACACGTTCGCCGGAATCACCTGGCCGGCGGGCGTCGCATCCTCGTTCACGAAGATGTGATGGTGACCGGTCCCCTGGACCCCTTCTTCGACCGGTACGATTTCGATTCCGCTCGAGCCCAGAACCACCTGTACGTCCGGCCCCTGCACCGTCGCGCCGTCCTGCGGCTCCTCGAACCAGACCTCGACCGGACCCGCCGGCGCGGCGGCCGGCTCTTCGGCAGGGGGAGCCTCGTCCATGGGCTCGTCGGCACACCCTACGGCGAAGGCGAGGAGCGTGAAGGCGAGAACGGATGAGAGTCCGGGTCGCGAGAGATGAAGCACAGGTGTCTCCTTCGTCTAGGGGTCAAGCGGTGCAGATGCTGTCGGAGTGTTAGTTGCCACCCCGAACCGCGGGAGATCGTTCCGCCCGCGAAGATAAACGCCGTCCATCGAATGGGCGACAGCGGCCGGCCGCCGGCTCACCCGAGAAGCACGAGAGCGAGGAGGCCTCCGAGCCCGGTGTAGGCCAGAGTCACCCAGAGGGTCCGCCGCAGCACCTCCCCCTCCCTCCCCTCCAGCCCGACGGTCGCGCTCGCCGCAATGACGTTATGCGGGCAGATCATGTTCCCCACTGCGGCCCCGAAGCCCTGGGCACCCACCGTACCCGCGACCGGGAGACCGACCCGGAGGGCGGTCTCCTGTTGGAGGCCGGTGAATAGAATGTTGGACGCGGTCGCCGATCCGGTTACGAAGGTTCCGAGCATCCCGACGAAGGGAGAGATCAGGGGCCAGCCCCCCCCGGCGCTTTCCGCAGCCGCGACGGCGAGCACGTCGGTCATCCCCGAATGGATCATCGTCCTTGCGATCACGAGCATCGCGAAGAGGGCCACGGCCACCGGAATCAGGCGCCTCGTGGCATCCACCACCGCACCAAGCACCACGGAGAGGCGGGCGCCCTGGAGGGCAGCCCCCACGACGAATCCCAGGAGGAGGATCGTCCCCGGGTGGTAGAGAGGCGCCATGGTGCCCGCGAAGGCTCCCTCGACCTCCCAGCTCCAAGAAAGGCCCTGGAGCGGAATCCGAAGCGGAGGCACGAGTCGGGTGAGGAGCACGAGCCCGACGAGGACGAGGTACGGCGCGGAGGCCCTGGCCACCTCCCTGGCCGAGGGTCTCTCCACCTCGACAGCGGCCGCCCCGGAAGCCGCCTCGGGGATCCCTCCGGGAGGCGGCGACGCGCCTGGACCCGCCGACGCAAGCTCCGTCCGAGGTGCCGGAGGCAATCCGCGTCGGCCCGTCCAGGCGAGCAGCGCCACAAACGCCGCTCCCCCGAAGAGAGCGCCTCCCACAGTCGGTAGCTCCGGGCCGACAAAATACCAGAGGGCGGTATAGGGCACGAGAAAGGCTCCGAAAGCCACGGCTGTCCATCCCCGGATCCCCCCTTCCCACCCCCCTTCCCC
>SLCK01000077.1 GCA_007125845.1 Gemmatimonadota bacterium | reverse complement strand
GGGGAGTGGCCACCGTTGGGAGCGCCAGGGGCCTGAATCCAAGGCGGCTCGCCGCAGGCATAGCGGGTGAGCTACGTCGAGGCGAGGCAACGACGGAGGCGGGCCCCTGCCGCCCCAACCCAAAGGGCGAAGGGGGGTTGCGGCCCTGGATCGTCGTTGGAGCCCCTCACCGATGCTATCGCATCGCCTTCGGCGCTCCGCCTCGACCAGGACACGCAAGACCCCTTCGCGGTGGCCACTCCCCTTCTTCAACAACCTTTTAATTCCCCTCAAGGCGCCTGGAAGGTCCAACACGAGGATCCTTCGGCTTGCGCCGAAGCGTAGTCAGTCGAGCTCCCCGCAGAGTGCCCTGAGCTGCTCGAGCTCGGCGGGGCCGACTCGGGGTCGAAAGCCGTCTCCGGCAGCTCTTCCGTACCGCTCTCCCATGAGGGCTCCGGGATCGGACACGTGCTCCAGGCCGAGGGCATGTCCCAGCTCGTGCGCGATGACCCAAAGCAAGTCCGCCTCGTTCCCGAATCGATGAATCCGGATTTCCCTTTCGCGCCCCACGGGCCTTCCATCCACCTCGTGAGTTATCTCCCGGTAATACCCCGCCTCGACCGGCGTCGGGGCAAAGGTCCGCTCCAGCGCCTCGCCCCTGGCCCGGTGGGCCTCCAATTCTCGCTGATAGGTCTCGTCCTCCTCTCCGAGCTCCTCCCGGCGAGCGTCGAGTCGACGTTCGGCTTGTCGGAAGCTGGCTTCCGCCCGCTCCCGTTGCTCGAGACGGGCTTGTCCGGCATCGTAGATCGCGTGCACCGGAAACCCGTTCTCCGGATCGAAGGCGAAGAGGGGACGGCCCGCCGCCTCCTCCCAGACAGACGCAGCTGCCTCCACCGCCTCTCTCAGCTCCCGAGGCTCCAGGTTGAACTGCGAATCCACTCGGCCGACCCTCCAGCCCAACGGTTCATGGCATGCGTCCGGCAGCGCCGGTAGAGCTTCGGGCACCCGGTGGTCCCCTGGAGCTGCGGACACCCCCTCCGAACTCGGAGGCCCAGAATCGTGAGTCGTGCGGGGGGACCCTGAGAAAGACACCCAGGCGAGGAGCGCCAGGATCGACGCCACCGCCGCGAGGGGAGCGAGTCGACTCGTCATGGCGGGTGGGTGCGAGGACATCCAGGCATGTCGCTTGGGGTGGGGCGAGCGGTTCCCCCGGAACCTCGGGGTACGGATACGGGTTCTTGATAACCAAAGTGGATTTCCTCGGATCCGCGAGCAAGAGTGTTGCGCCGCGCCTTTGCGACCCGTACGCTGAGAAGTCGTAGGGTCGATAAGCTCGATGTTCGCAGGGTTGGTTCGATGCGCCGAAGTTCTCCCTCTAGCGAGAACTGGTCGGTCGATGTCGTGACTTCCGCGTCGCCTTTCGAGAGACTCATGACGAAACCCATCCCGGACGACGATCGGAGCGCGGCTCTCTATGGAACCGCGAATGATCGGTTCAAGGCCGGTTGGAGCACCCGTGTGTACTGGTCCACCGTGTTCGCGGTCGGCCTCCACGGAGCCCTCCTCCTCTGGTCTCCCTCCTGGGACCGAGATGTCCTCACTCCGGAGGATGATTCCCTCGGCCTTCAGCTCCTGAACGTCCCGACCGAGTTCGAAGCGATCGGAGGAGAGGGTGTCTCCTTCGCCGTCGTCCCCGACGACGAGGTGGACGATCCGGATCTTCCTGACGAGCAGGGCCAGGACGACGGCGACGACGGCGGGTCGGGCGGAGAGCTGGGAGACCTCGCGGGCACGCTGCGAGCACAGCTCCAGGGGCGCGGGGCACCCGTGCCGACCGTGGTGGAGTCCGAGCCCGAGGCCCTGGACGAGGAGAGTGCGGAGGACGACGCGAGCTACGACTCCGACTCGGACGGGGAGACGAGCCGGATTGCCGGCCACGCGCTCCTCTCCGAGTACGAAGAGGCGCTTTCGGGAGGGAATGGCCCCGACCTGGGCCGTCTTTCCGCGTTCCGACCTGAGCTCGCCCTGCACACTCCGTCCAATTGGATTCTCCTCAGAAATCCCGTCGAGGTCGGAGACTTTCTCAGACGGAGATTTAGAGGGCCCGAGATCGAGTCGGCACCCCCGGGCATGCTGACCGTCGCCATCTGGATCGATGAGCGAGGTTCGGTGGAGTGGGCCGAGATTCACCGCTCCAGCGGCCGAGAAGATCTCGATGAATCGGCACTCGAGCTCTTCCAGGAGGTCGCCTCCTTCCGCCCGGCACGGGAGCGCGGCGTGCATGTGCCGATGGCGGTCGTCTTCGGCCTCTCCTATCCGTGGTGAGGTTGTGCTCACCTCCGCGGTGACGCAGGAAGGCCAAGTGCCCGCGTGGGAACCGGTGCCCCGCGAACGGCTTCGGACTCGCGCCGTACTGGTCGGGATGCTCGTGTTCGCCGGGTGCGTACCTGGACCGAGAGAGCCGCCTGGCCCGGTGGTTTCTCCCACCGGGATCGTCTACGAACTCGGCACTCCTCCCACCTCGACGCGGTATTCCCAGACTGCGACTCTCTACCTGCGCTCCGATCAACCGGAGCGTGCCCTCGATCTGGCCCGGGAGGGTCTCGAGGCCGATCCGGAGAACCCGATCCACTATTTCCTCGCCGGAATCGCCTTCTCACGCCTCCATCAGTATGCCGAGGCGGACGAGCATTTCCGCCGCGCCGAGGCGATCTATCCTGCGTATCAGCTCGACATCGAGCCTGAGCGTGAGGCGGCCTGGGGAGAAGCGTTCAATCGGGGCGCGGAGGCATACGCTGAAGGCCGAGTCGAGGAGGCCATGGAGGCTTGGGAGGGCGCCGCTCGAATCTTCGACCTCCGCTCGGAGGCGCACCGGAACCTGGCCATGCTCCTCACCGAGGAGGGCCGATACGAAGAAGCCGCCGATAGATACCAGGAGGCACTCGCAGGCCTGCAAAGCCGGCCGGCGACCCGCGTACTCGAGGAGGAAGAGCTCGAGGTCCGCCAGGAGAACCGCTGGAGCCTGGAGGAAGCGATGTCCGGCTTGCTCCTGCTCACCGACCGCTTCGAAGAGGCCGAACCCATCCTCAGGAGCCAGCTCGAACGCGATCCCGACAACGTCGAGCTTCGCCAGAATCTGGCCTCGGCGGTGGCACAGCAGGGCCGGAGAGAGGAAGCCCAACGAATCTACGACGAGCTGCTGTCCGAATCCGAGCTGGAAGCGACTGAGCTGCAGAACCTCGGGATCGCACTTTTCCGTTCGGGCGATTACGCTCTCGCTGCAGAAGCCTTCGAGCAACTCACCCGTGCCCGACCGCATTCTCGCGACGCCTGGTTCAACTATGCCAACGCCCTCTTTGCGGCCGAGGCGTGGGAGGCTCTCGTCCCGGTGGGCGACCGCCTCCTCGAGGTCGACCCGCTCAGCGAAAACGCCTCGCTGATCTGGGCGCGGGCCCACCTCGAGCTCGGTGATGAGGATGCGGCCGTCCGAGGACTCGAGCGCTTGGAAGCGGCACCGATCTACTTGGAGGGATTGATCCTCCGGCCCGCCCCCGGGGGCACGAGCATAGATGGAAGGATCGTCGGCAATGGGCTGGAGGCGGACGAATCCTTCCGCATTCGCTTCCACTTCTACGGCGATGAAGGGGAGCTCGGTGCGGAGGTGCTCAGGGTCCAGGCACCGCCGCCTGGCGAGAGCACACCCTTTGAAGTCCTCTTCGAGGCGCGAGCCACCTCCTACCGCTACGAGTTGGTCGAATGAACGGGGGTGATTCGGGAGCTCATCTTCCGTGGGAACCTGTGCAGTTTGACAATCCTTCCTTTTCCTGAAATTTTTGTTCTCGTGCGACCGGGCGACATTTGTTTCCGTCGCGAACCCT
>SLCK01000091.1 GCA_007125845.1 Gemmatimonadota bacterium | reverse complement strand
GTGCCCGGGGGCGAGGACGAGATCCTGGACCTGCACGAGGCCCTGACCCGCCTCACCGACAAGGACGAGCGGCAGAGCCAGGTGGTGGAGTGCCGCTTCTTCGGCGGCCTGACCATATCGGAGACGGCGTCGGCGCTGGGGGTGTCCACGGCGACCGTCGAGCGCGACTGGGTGGTGGCGAGCGCATGGCTTCGGCGGGAGTTGTCGCGGTAGGCCGACACCGATGATGGAGTTCTGCTCGATTTCCTGTCTACTCTCTTCAGGAGGGGGTATCCGGCTCCACTGAAACCTACGAATCCCACCTTCGCAAAGCTGGCCGCGTCGTCCATTTCATCGATGAGGGCGAGTGACGACGCCCGCCATGTTTTTTGAAGACTCGGTCCATGGACCAGGACCTCTCTCCCCGGGAGCGCCTTCGAAGCGCCGTTCGACCGCGCATCAGGTGAAGGCATTTCGCTTCCATCTCATCTCAATGGGGAGGCTGTCATGTCCAACTGGTCCCTGGTCCTTCTTTCCAGCCTGTTCATTCTGCTTGCCGCTTGCACAGACTTGCCCACCGAGGGTCAGTCGGTTGAAGAGGAAGCGGAAGCGACCGTGCTCGAGGCCCTGCCTGTAGAGCAAGGCGAGGAGTCGGAGGCGTTCGGTCTCGGCGATGGGGCCTCCACCATTTGCTCGGCCTATCTGAGGGAGTTCTTTCAGCTCGAGAATCAACTCTCGGAGCGGGCGGATGATGAGATCCTTCGCCGCAAGACCGTCAGCTTCAAGGACCTGATCACCCATACCTGCCAATGATGGGGCCACTGAAGGGTCGGGTGGTCGCGTGGTTTCTGGCGCTGTCCTCGTTGGTCGGAATCGGGCTGGAGACTCCGGTCGGAGAGGTGGCGGAGGTTGTCGGCGGGTACGAGGCGAAGGCGCTCGTCTATTGCCCCGTGGGCATCGATGCGGCCGGGTGTGAGCGCATCGTGCAGACCCTGACTGGGGATCTCTTTCCGGGGGGGGTCGACGTTGGCTATGACGGCTCCGCGGGAACGCTCGTCCTGTCCGAGGTGGATCTGGGTGAGTACGCGGTCTTCGTGGTCCCCGCCCTCGCCGACGACCTGGATCGCCGTCCCTACGACCTGCTCCGGAGCCCCGAGGTAGCCGAGCATCTGGCTGCCAGTCGAATCGGGCGGGTGGCCATCTGGTCCGGCACTCCGGATCAGGGTGATTCCAATGTCGAGGAGAAGGCCCAGCTCCTGACCAGCCTGGCTCGGTGGGCCGGGGGCCGGGCGGGAGAGATCGGGATCGTGGTCCTGCAGGATGTCTCCACCGACGCCGAGGCTCGCTACGACTGGCTTTCGGGCTTTGCCCCGGTCGAGGTGAAGGGGAGCCACGGTGTCTCGGTGCATGGCGAGGTGCTTGGCCTTACGACGTCGGCCACGGAGATCCTGGAGGTGGATGGCGAGGCGATGGAGATGCGCCCCCAAATTTGACCCGGTGGGATTGCAACGCTCAAGCTGGTGGGGAGAGAGAACTCTCCACAACCGGAGGGAGTGGATCCCATGGCACGGACAACGTACACGCCGAAGTTCAAGTTCAACGTAGTGCTTGAGTTGTTGAGGAGCGAGAAGTCAGAGGCGGAGGTGGCCAGAGCCTTCGACGTCCACCCGGCGACGGTGTCGAGGTGGAAGAAGCAGTTCCTCGAACAGGGGGCGGAGGTGTTCGGTGGTTCGGAAGAGGTGAAGGAGTACGAGGAGCGGATCGGCCAACTCGAGCGGATGCTCGGGAAGAAGGAGGTGGAGCTGGCTCTGCTCAAGAATTTTTTTCCGAGAGCTGAGCTTGGACGAGCGAATCGAGCTGGTCGACAAGCACCGGGAGGAGCACGGCCTGAACGCGTGCCTCCGGGCGCTGAACGTCTCCAAGGGGACGTGGCACTACCGGATGCGCGGTGGGTCGAAGGCGGCCGAGCGTGAGGAGAGAGATCGGGCGCTGCACCAGCCCGTCGTGGAGATCATCCGGAGCCACCCGTCGTATGGGTACCGGCGGATCCGACCCGACCTCGAAGAAGCCATCGGGGAGGTGGTCAACGGGAAGCGGCTCCGGCGCCTGCTGAACGAGTGGGAACTGAACGTTCACAGGAGTGCGGCCCGGTCCCGCCCCAGCGAGATCCGCACAATCCTGGCAGACGCGGAAGGCCACCTGAACCTTCTCAAGGAGGGCAGGTGTCCGGGTCCGCTGGAAGTCTTGTCGACTGACTTCACTGAGCTTCGCTACGCCGGAGGTACGCGCAAGGCATGGCTCATGGCAATGGTGGATGTCGACAGCGCCTGGGTGCCCGGCTGGGCGGTAGGCCCGTCGGCCAACCGGCGCCTGGCGCTGGAGTGCTGGGACAGCGTCCGGGACGCATACCAAGGCGTGGGAGCTGAACTGGCGGAGATTACCGTTCATTCCGACCAGGACAGCGTCTACACGAGCCATGCATGGCTCCAAACTCTGCTGCTCGACGACGGTGTACGAGTCTCGTTCTCCGAGAACGGAGCCCGGGGCAACCCCTGGATCGAGTCGTTCTGGGCTCGCTTCAAACAAGAAAACGCCTCGCTGATCACCGAGGCAGGGTCCCTGTCCGACCTCCGCGAGGTGGTCGACAGGCAGATGCGCTACTACAATCGCGAGCGTCGCCACTCAGGCGTGGGCAATCGGCCCCCGCTCGCTTATCTCGAATCGGAGGGCCTCAGGCCCCACCAGCGTTGCATAAACTGACCCTCCTATCGGGTCAAATTTGGGGGCGCAGTCCCTGGCCGCCGACCTGCCGGATGTGGTGACGGGTCAGGGAGTGGCCATCGACATCGACGTGCTGGCAGAGGCGGTTGCCGATGAGGGCGACGTTGTCACCATCACCTCGGTGACGGACCCGGACAACGGCATCGCCGAGATCGTGGTGGTCGACGACGTCCAGCTTGTCCGCTACACGCCGGATGCGGAGTTTGCCGGCACCGAGACCTTCACCTACACCCTGACCGGACTCACGGGCACGGACACGGGTGAGATCACGGTCACCATCAATCTGCCGCCCGAGTTCACGACCGAGCCGATCACCGAGGCCACCATCGGCAGGTTCTACAGCTACCCCGTGGAGCTGACCGACCCGGAGACCGATGGGCTCACGCTCTCGCTGGCTCCCCCGGACCAGTGGCTCACCCTCGCCCAGGTGGAGGACGCCTGGGTGCTCTCCGGCACCCCGGCCGATGAGGACGCGGGCGAGATCAACGTCACCCTCACCGCCTCCGATGGCTTCAACACCGTCGAGCAGGCGTTCACCATTGTCGTCGCCCAGAACGAGCCGCCGAGCTTCACGAGTGCGGATGCGGCGACGGCGATCGTGGACGAGCCGTTCTCCTTCTCGGTCACAGCCGAGGATCCGGACGGTGATGCCCTAACTCTCAGCATCACGGCCGGCACCCTGCCCGCGGGGCTGGAGTTCACCGATCAGGGCGACAACACCGCGACGATCACCGGCACGCCCACCGAGACGGGCACCTTCCCGCTGACCCTCGAGGCCGACGATGGTCTCGCCACCGCCGAGCAGTCGTTCACGCTGACCGTTCAGTTCGGGTTCGAGGCCCCCGTGGCCGCCGACCTGCCGGATGTGGTGACGGGTCAGGGAGTGGCCATCGACCTCGATGTGCTGGCCGAGGCGGTTGCCGATGAGGGCGACGTTGTCGCTATCACTTCGGTCACGGACCCGGACAACGGCATCGCCGAGATCGTGGTGGTCGACGACGTCCAACTTGTCCGCTACACGCCGGATGCGGAGTTTGCCGGCACCGAGACCTTCACCTACACCCTGACCGGACTCACGGGCACGGACACGGGTGAGATCACGGTCAC
>SLCK01000104.1 GCA_007125845.1 Gemmatimonadota bacterium | reverse complement strand
TACTCACCCGCGAAGCCCATGCCCGGACCGAGCTCCTCGACCCGCACGCGACGCTCACCCACGAGCGTGTCGCCCTGCGGCGTGACGTAGACGGTCACGTTCTCACCCGTCGACAGGCAGATCTGTGTGGGGCTGGCCTCCGGCAGCGGCGGCTCGACCTCTTCGGTAACCATCACCGTGTCCGGCGGCGGCGCCGGAAGCTCCACGATCGTCTCGACCTCGCGGTCCCGGAATGTGACGCTCGCCCCGGCCTGGATACCGAGATTGAGCGTCTGGGGCCGCGGGGCCACGTGCGCCTCGAGATCCTCCGGCACATGGTAGGCCGTGCCTTCGAGGCGGAAGGAGATCAGATCCGTCCAGCGGTAGCGGATCCCGAGCAGACCGCTCGGTCCCCCGCCGCGGGCTGCCACGTTGCGGACACGCGAGTAGTTGTCCTGGGTGTATCCCGCGCCAAGCAGAATGCCCATGGACTCGCCCATCCAGTGGGTGTAGATGAGGCGCGCCTGGTAGAGCTCGTGAGAGATGAACTCCCGGCCCTGCCAGCCAGGCTGGTCCGTGAGGTCGGGCTCACCGTAGGTCCACTGCCCCTCGAGGAGAACATTCGGCATCACGAAGATCCCGAGCCGCCCTCCCACCATGGGAGCGGATTCGACACCGACTTCGCTGTCGTAGACGGTGAATCCGCCGAGGGCACCGAGCTCCAGCGCTCCAGCTTGCTGCGCCTCGGCTGCGTCGGAAAAGAGGAGTGCGGCTCCCGCCGCAATCGCCAGGATAAATCGTCCCTTCATGGAGCCTCCCTGATGGTTGGACCTCGAAGATCCGCTCTCTCGATGATTGGCATCCCGGGGCTGTCCCACCGGGAAGCGAGGGGGGCGGGACCCGAATGGGACACCACGGCTTCGTCACCCCTGAGACCTCGCCACGTAATTCGGCGCCAATATAGTCAGACCCCCAGGGTCGCACAACAGTGCAGGGAGGATGCTGCCTCGAACACTTTCCGTCACGATGGGGTCGCCCTCACGGCACCGCTCGAAATCCGCCCTGGGCGGTGATCAGGAAGCGGTCCGCCTGGTCGAGGAACGCCTCCATGGTGGCCTCGTCCCCTCCCATCCGGTTCGACGCGTCGGCGAGCTGCAGGTAAAGGAAATAAAAGTGCCAGGGAATGTTGAGTGTCGCCCGGTCGGCCCAGATCTGGCGGTCGCGCAGACCTCTGTACACGAAGACCTCTTCGGCCAGGACCCGCGAGCGCTCGAGGTCGAACCATTCGCCCCCGAGATTCTCCGACACCCGCACGACTCCAGGCAATTCGTCCAGATCCTCCATCATGCGGAGTTGGGACGCGACCCCCTGCCGCAGGGACCAGCCCTCCAGGTTGAGGGAACGGGCCAGGCCTCCGGTGCTCGCGAAGTGGATCGGCCGTTCGCCCAGTGAATCCTGAATGATCGCGAGGGCGATCTGCTCGCCCCGGCCGAGTCGACTCCCGGCGGCGTATTGAACCGGCGTCTCGCCGAGCGTGATCGTGTAGTCCTGACTCAGGATCACGGTCGAGATCTGGTCGAGGTCCTCGTCGCTCAGGGTCGTGATCGGCCGGGTGGGAGGCGAGTCGGGCACCGCATAGAGCCCCAGTCCCTCTTCGTCGGTGAAGGGGCGCTGGCGATCCGGGTGCGTGTGGTGGCGGAGCTGTCTCGGATACCAATCCGTAAAGAGGTACTGGACCACGATCACGGTGACGTCCTGCCGGATCTCTTCGACCTCCTGCAGATACCAGAGCGGGAAGGTATCGTTGTCCCCGTTGGTGAAGAGCACCCCGTACGGTTCGACGCTCTGGAGGAGATTGTAGGCCCAGTCGCGCGCCGAGTGGTCCCCGCTCCTGGTGGCCCACCCCCAGTTGGCGAAGAGGGGAACGAACGCCAGGATGAGCACCGGGGCCGACAGGGCGAGCTTGCGGGGCTCGAATCCTCCGCCCGCCGCCCATCGCCACGCCGCCGCGATCCCCATCCCCGCCAGAAAGCCCCACAGGTGAAACGATCCGATGAAGAAGTAGTCGCGCTCGCGCACTTCCCTCATCGTGGAGTCCGCATGTTCCGGTGCGAGGGAATAGCCGTAGCGGAAATTCAGATAATAGACGAGGGCCAACGAGAGGGTGAAGGCGAGCACGCCCACGTAGGCGAGGTGGCTTCGCCTCGATCTCCCCGCTGCGAAGAGCCCCCAGATTCCCAGCCCCAGGAAGACCAGCGTGAAGGGGAGTCGAGCGTTCCCTGGCAACTCCGAGACGGCCACGCCTCGGGACCACTGCCAGTCGAAATACTGGAAGTAGTTGAGGAGCTGATGGCCGAGGATCCCCATTCCGCGCGGCGCCGGATTCAGGGGATCGGAGGTGGGATCGGAGAATATCGAGGGTTTTCCGTACTGCTCGCGCGTGAGATTGGCGGCGAGAGCGTCGCACCCCGTCCGCCCGAGCGAGTAGACGGCGACGGCGGCCCCCGTCGCGGTTTCGCAGATCGGCTCCCCCTCATTGATGATGGGCTGCTGCGCGGAGCGGATCGGGAGGAAGAAGTTGAAGGAGAGCCCGACCACCACCGCGAAGGCCGCCCGCGCCAGGAGCCGCCGATCGATGAACACTCTCGGCTTTTCGAGGAGGACGAGGGCGACGAAGGCGGGGGCGGGAAGGAGGGCCATGAGGTGGTTCGTGGAACCGAGCACCATGAGGTACACGGCCAGGACGAGGAGCCAACCGCTGCCCGGCCGGTCCTTGCGGTCCACCCAGAGCACGGCCAACCACGACACGGCGGCGATACCCAGGACGCTCAGCGTGTAGACCTTCTCGTTCACGTTCGACTGGTTCCAGACCGTGAACGAGGTGGCAGCCAGAAGCGCTCCCGCCCAGGCACCGATGAACGGAAGGCGCCGGGACCATGCGGACCGTTCCTCACTGCCGGCGTTCGGCTCCCCCTCGGCCCGCAGCCACCCTTCGAGCATGCGGTGCGCCACGAGAAAGAAGAACCCTGTCGCCAGAGCGGAGGTGACGGCGGCGAGTAGGTTGATCCGGATCGCCACGGAAAGCCCCGTCGGAGCGAGGAGCAGGCTCCACACCTTTCCCACCACCACGAAGAGCGGATTGCCGGGGGGGTGGGGAATCCCGAGAATGTGCGCCGTCGCGATGTACTCGCTCGTGTCCCAGAACCAGGTGGTCGGAGCGAGCGTCAGCACATAGAGGAAGAAGGCCGAGGCGGCCGCGCCGGCAGCATGCAGGTATGGAAGTCGCTCCTCCGTCATGGATCTCCGCGCTGATGTACGTGTTCTGGGGGCTGCGGTGGAGGCTTCGCACGGCGGCTCCGGGAGATTGGTCCCGGAGCTGCCCCGGGCGCCGGAGGCGTCCGCAACCGGACGATCCCGTCGTGACCGACCGGACGATCCTATGTAGACTGGAAGAATGTGGAAAGGCCTTCCGTCCGCCCTCCGGTTCGCCCGAGGGTGGACCTCCCCTCCCACGGGACCCACGGAGCGCACGGTGCACTTCCCCGTCCCCGGAGAGGATCACCCTGTACCCGGTACATTCGTGGTCCCTGCGGGGTCCCCGATCGGTCGCGGCTGGGTCGTGCTCCACGGGATCACCCGGCCCGGACCCCGGCACCCGGAGCTGCTCAGATTCGTGCGCTCCCTCGCCGGTACCGGCGGCCGGGTTCTGGTGCCCGAGATTCGAGACTGGACCGAGCTTCGCATGGCGCCGGAACGGGCCCAGAGGATCCTCTACGGTGCGATCCGGTGGCTGCACTCCGAGCCCGGCTCCGCGCCCGGGGGCGTCATGGTCGTGGGCTTCTCCTTCGGTGCCCCCCAGGCGCTCATGGCCGCCTCCGATCCGGAGCTCGCCCCCCGCCTGCGAGGAGTGGTCGGATGGGGAGGGTACGCGGACCTGCACCGGACCTTCCGGTTCGGCTTCACAGGCAAGCACGACTGGGAGAGCGAACGCTACCGGGAACGCCCCGATCCCTACGCCCGCTGGGTGGTCGGAATCAACGGGATTCCGCTATCGCCGACGCTCCGACAGCACCACGACGTCGTCCAGGCGCTCTACCGGTTGGCCGCCGCCGCCGGAGAGGGTCGGCTCCGGGCGGGCCACCCGGAGAGCGACCCGACGATGGCGGAGCTTCGAAACGAGCTTTCCCCGGCGGATCGCGACCTCTTCGACCTCTTCGCGCCCTCTTCCGACCGCGAGCCGGACCCGGAAGCCGCCGAAGCCCTCGTGGAGGAGCTCGTTCCCTGCATCCGCCGGGAGCTTCCCCTGGTCGATCCGCTACCGCAACTGCGGCCGATTCAGACTCCGGTGCGGCTCCTCCACCCGCGCTCGGACCTCCTCATCCCCTTCACCGAAACCCTGCGCCTGGGCGCCGCCCTCCGGCCGCTGGCGCCGGACCTGCGAGTCGCGATCACCGGGCTCCTCGGACACTCCGGTCAACGCTCCGCGATCCCCGTCTCCGTCCGGGCCCGCGAGGGACTTCGCTTCCTGGTCGCGCTGCGCGACATCTTCGCGGTGGCGTGAAGGCCGCAGCGAGATGCGCACCGAGGTGGCGTGCCGGCCCGGCTCGGGACCGGGAGTGAATGTCCCGCGCTTCAGAACCTCCACTCCACACCGATCAGGGGCATGAACGGGGTTCGGGCGAGTGGGTCCGGCCGATCGCCTCGCCACTGGTCGAAGTAGTAGAAGAGGGCGTCCCTGCGGTCGAGGGCATTCAGGAGCTTCACATAGGGGCGGAGTCGGGTGGAGCGACCGCCCAGGGTGGGTTCCATCGGCCACCCCACCTCGAGGTCCAGGCGGAGGAAGTCATCCTCGGGAGCGAGCTCCAGGGGGGTCGTGACGCCACCGGTGTTCATCCGCTGCTCGGTGGACAACGTCTGGGACCCGGACCGCTGGTCCTCGCTCGGCCCGTCCGCCGTCGCGGAGGTGAGCTCTACGGACGTGAGGGGAAGGCCCGAACCGTAGCCGAGGGTCGCATTCAGCTCCAGCCCGTCGAATGCAGACCCTTCCAGGCCGAGTGAGACGAGGTGACGGCCGTCGAAGCGCGTCGAGCCCTGGACACCCTCGTCCATCCAGTACCAGGAGATGTGGTATCCCAGCCATCCATGCAGCCGCTCGCCCTCTCGAGCGAGCCGGAGCTCAGCACCGGAGGACCGGCTCCGCTCGATCTGCTCGGACCCGACGCCGGAGAAACGCTTCACGAACCCCGAAACTCCCAGCTCGAACGCCCCCTCGAGCTCCTGCTCGAGCCCCAGCAACAGGTGGGAAGCCGAGGCCACCGGGAGGGAGGGACTCCAGGCCAATGGCCCTTCCAGCTCCATGCCCTCGTCCCCCCCCGGGCGGAGCCCCGGGGTCGGGAGGGGTTGATGATAGACACCGCCGGATGCGAGCAGCGCAGCCCGATCGTTCAGGACGAAGCGAGCCGAGATCCGCGGGGCCACCCGGAGCCTCCCTTCGTGTCCGTAGTGATCTCCTCGCAGCCCCGTTCGGAGGTGGACTGTGGGGTTGATCGCGCCCTCCCACTCCACGAAGAGCCCGGTGCCCGTGGTCTCCATTGCCGCCGGCTCCGGAGTGACCGACTCGACCCCGACCGACCGGTCGAGGGCGTCGAGCCGGTACTCGATCCGCTGCCGCTCCAGCGCCCCACCCACCCGGAGGCGCCCCTCCCCCGCCGCAAAGGTGAGCTCGGTGGCGATCCGGGCCCGATCGGATCCGCCCCTCGCCAGAACGGGATCCTCCCAATGGACCGGCAGCCCCGAGTCGTAGGCCGAGGTCGAGATCGTGGTCTGAACCCCAAGGGGTCCGACCTCTCCCTCGTGCCGGAGCGAGAGGACCCGGTTGCCCCAGTGGGCATCATCGCCCGATCCGGGCTCGTCCGGCAGCATGTCGAGCCGCACGCCCTCCCGGTTGCCGAAGGCGGTAAGTCGGAGGGCGTGACGCTCTCCGAGCTCCCCGCCGGCCCGAACGAGGACGTCCCCGTAGCGGTAGGGGAAAGAGCTCGAGTCGAAGAGCGTCCCCTGTAGCCCGTGCAGGTAGCGTCCGCCGGCGAGAACCCCGGCGCGCGAGCCCAGCGGGACCTCCGCGGCCCCGCTCAGCGTCAGCCCGTCGGCGGCGGCGCTCGCCCGAATCCGGTCGCGCCGCGCGGGCCGGGTCTCGAGGTCGACCAGATACGAGAGTCCATCCCCGTACGGGGACGGAGCCCCGCCCAGATACAGCTCGGAGTAGCCGAGAAACTCGGAGTAAAACGGTTCCACGAGGCCGGCGGCGTGGAATGGGGTGTGGATCGGCGCTCCGTCGATCAGGACCATGCGAGCGTCCACCGCTGAGCCCCGCATGAAGAGCACCCGTTCGGGATCCCGCGCCTCCTCACCCGGCAGCGCCGAGGCCAGGCCGGCCTCGGCCATCCCCGAGGACGCCTCGAGCGCCCGGAGCCCGATCCCGGGCGAGCGACGATCCACCTCCCGGAGCGGAGCCATCGGACGGTTCAAGCCCGCGACACCGCGAGCTTCCACCTCGACTCCCACGAGCTCGATGATCCGCCGGTCCAGCTCGACGTTCACCTCGAGCTGCCCACTCGCGGGGAGGCGGACGCCCATCCTGAGGGGGTACGCGGCCAAGTGGAGAACCGAGAGCTCGGCGGGCCCAGAGGCGAGGCCCCGGACCGTATAGCGGCCGTCCCGGTCCGCCACCGTGCGGCGAACCGCTCCTCCCTGGCGCACCTCCAACACCGCCCCGGGGAGAAGCCCGTCGGATCGGTACTCGCGCGCCCTCACCTCGCCGGTGAGCACCGCCAGCGTGTCGGCGTGAGCAGCCTGCAAATCGGCTCCGGTAGGAGCGCCCACCCAGAGCGTCAGCGCGGCCACCCAGAGTACAGGATTGGTGAGGCCCATGCCGGCTCCTACCCGTCAGTGCCGCCGGGCGTGCCGGCGGCGGGAACCTCGAACCGGATCACGTCTCCGGTGGTGGAAGGCGGCGGCCCCGGGAAGGAGAGATCGCCCGCCACCACTTCGAGGTAGATCGCTTCGTTCACCCGCACCACCCCGTTGATCGAGTTGCGCGGGATCTCCACCCGGACGGACCCGGCCTCCACCCGGACCGTACCCACTTCAACATGGATCCGCCCGGAGCCAGTCTCGAAGTGCGCCCCCTCCGGAGCGAACACGGCCGCCCGGTCCCCGTCCACGAGGGTGACCTCGATGCCGACGCCCGCCGGCACCGCCGAGAAGGCCACGTCGAGCGCCCCGTCCCGGAGCTCGAGCCCTACACCCACCTCCGTCGGGCCGGCCGCATCCTCCGGCGCGGAAGCAGCGGAGACCACCGGGGACCCGGCGGGCTCCCGGGCGTCCCACCAGCTTCTGAGGGGCGAGCCGGGCATCGCCGCCGCGACCCCGACCCCGAAGAGGAGGAAGAAGGAGGCCGCCACGGCGACGCGCCGGCGCAGACCCGCGCCCCATCCCGTGGCCTCCGCCCGGCGCCGCCTCGTGGCGGCCTCCCGGCGTACCCTCCAACGCGCGGCCTCCACGTCCGGACGCCGGGTCTCGAGCGCCGCGAGCGCCGAACCGGCGATCGCGGCCAAACCGCCCAGCTCGTCGAGCGTCCGGTTGCACGCCGCACATCCCATCAGATGCCCCGCCACCCGCACGTGCTCACTCTCCGACACCTCGCCGTCCAGGTAGGCCTGGAGTAGCCCTTCTTCAGGATGCCCCTTCATGTATCCTCTCCTTGAGCGACTCGCCTTCGATCTCTTCGACCGCCTTCCCGAATCGGCGCCGGGCTCTCGCAAGCAGGGTGCCCACGGAGGTGCTCTGCACACCCACAGCCTCGGCCATCTCCCGGTAGGCGAATCCCTCCTCGCGCATCAGGAGAAGCGTCCGGTCTCGCTCGTCGAGCGAGTCGAGCGCCCGCCGCGCCATCCCTTCCCTCTCCCTGCGCTCCACGACCTCGTCGGGAGGCGCGTGCGCGTGGGGCAGCACGGGGTTCTCCTCGAGCAGGCGCCACCGGTTCTCCCGGATCTTCACCTGGTCGCGAATGAGGTGGGTGGCCACCTTGAAGAGCCAGGCACGAAGCCGGGCGGGCTCACCCTGCACCTTCCGTTCGAGCAGGCGCACGAACGCTTCCTGGGCCACGTCCTCGGCCACGTCGGCGTCGGCGCTCAGCCTGGCGCAGTACCGGTGGAGTCCCGGGTAGAGGTCGTCGAAGAGCTCGTCGAAGTTCATTTCCCTGGAAACGAACGAGTGCGGGTTGTCGTGACGCCGGCGCGGAGGCCCGCCCCGGATTCCGTCAGGGGGGATCCCCTGGCACCGGGTCCCGTTCGAGCGGGTGCGTGAGACAGCGCGGCCCTCCACGCGCCCGTGAGAGCTCGCCGGAGGGAATGAGCACGCAGGCCCGGTCGAGCGCCCCGCGGCCCTGAGAGGATCCTGCGGGAGAGGAGAGGAGCTCTTCGGCCTCCATCACCGCGTATCCGCGCCGGGCGAGCTCCTCCGCAGTCCGCACGTTTCGATCGTAGAGCACCACGATCCCGGGCGCCACGGCGAGGGCATTCGCCCCGTCAGTCCACTGCTCGCGCCGCTGCTCCATCGGATCCGAGCCTCCGCAGGGGACGGGATCGAAGTCGAGCCCCAGGCGTCTCAGCGCCGTGAGGAGATCGCCCCGCGGCACCGGCTCGGTTTCGGGTGCGCGGAGATCGTACTCCCAGGTCTCCGCGACATCCGGGTGCCCCGGGAGGATCACCGGCGGAAAGACCAGGCACGCGTCCCCGGATATCGGGGTGAAGAGCGTGTCGAGGTGCATGTACGCTCTCCTCCGGGGCAGATCGACGCGAAGCAGGACCTCCGGCCCGGCCCCGTCTTCGCCGGCTCCGGTGCGGGACAGCGAGCGCACCAGCGACTCCACCCCGGCCTTAGACGTCCGCTCGGAACACCCGACCACGAGCACCTCATCCGAGAGGACGAGCACGTCGCCCCCTTCAAGCGTGACCTCCGGCCGCTGCCCGCGCTTACCGGGGAACCCGGGCTCGCCCGTGAAGGAGAGCTCCGGGGAGACGTGGGGAAGGACCGGCACCCGCGAGAAGCGCGGATGGAACCGGAAGATCGCCTCCGAGAGGACCGCTTCCCGGTAGCGAGCCGGACTCGCCATCGAGGAGAAGAGCACCCGGCTACCCACGATCACCTGGGTGTCCCGCTGGAAGCACCAGTTCGGGAGGGGTCGCACGCCGTAGAGGGTCTCACGGAAGCAAGCGGGATCCACCGGGTGTCTCCGGATCCCGCCCACCAGCGCCTCGGCCAGAGCCACGGCATCCATCGAGGCGATCCGGTCCCGGAACTCGGGCAGGAGATGGGGAAGGACCCGAGCCTCCACCCATTCGCGTCCGGCCGCATCGGAGAGCGCCTCGCCCAGGAGGTCCAGCGCCTCGAACGTCTCCACGCCGAGCCGGTTCAGCACGCGGCGGAAGAGCGCGTGCTCCTCCCGGGCCCGCTCCCCGAGGAGGATGTCGTCGAAGAGGAGCTCGCGCATCATGCTCGGGACCATGAGGTCGACCTCCCGCCCCGGCTCGTGCACCAACGCCCGCCGGAGTCCGCCGACCTCGGAGGTCACCCGAACCCCGCCCTCCCTTCCCGAACCCTCCGGCACGCTGGTCCTCCAGGTCGAATCCGAATTCCGCCGCCCGTTTCGCCCTACCCCCGGCGGGTCGCAGGGATTCCCCCGCGGCCCGGGGGGGCGGAACCCTCGACCTTGCGCCCTCCACCGCCCGCCCGGATGTTCATTCGTGCCCGGCGCGCGTGCCCGGCGCGTGCCGTCGCTCCTCTCAGTGTCTCGATCCCCAGCCCCACCATGGCAGCTTCCGAACTGCGTTTTCTCCCCTTCGCGCTCCTCACGGCGCTCGCGGTCGCCGCGTGTGCACCCTCACCGCCAGAACCTCCCGCTCCGGCTCCCGAAGCCGTCGAAGCACCGCTCGAGCTGGCGGCCGACGCGCACATCACGTCGGAGCTGGCCTTCGAGCACGTGACCTTCCTGGCGGCAGATGACATGCGTGGGCGCGACACTCCGAGTCCCGAGCTGGAAAGAGCCGCGGACTACCTGGGCGAACGGTTCGCGGAAGCGGGGCTGGAGCCGGCCGGCGAAGACGGCACGTTCTTTCAGCCCTGGCCCTTCGAGCGCTCGGTTCTCGTCGCGGACGCGAGCGTGGCAGCGTACACCGTGGACGGCACGGAGCGGGCGTGGAGGTACGGGGAAGAGTACTTCGCGATCCCCGGCCCTCCCACGGCGGTGGAGGGCACCCCGATCTACGCCGGTGGGCCGGGCGACGTCGCAGCCGGTCTCCCGCAGGAGGCGGCAGGGGGCATCGTGGTCATCTCCCTGCCCGACGGGCTCGACGAAGGGTTCGCCCTCTCGGTGCAGGCGGCCATGATTGCGGGCGCCTCGGCGATCGTGCTCATCCTCGACGACGACACGCCGGCCTCGGACATCTTCCAGCTCGCGGCGGCCCTCGAAGCGGGCGCCGCGGGCCAGTTTCCGATTCCGACGATCGGCCTGCAGCACGACGTGGGAGAGGAGATGCTCGAGCACGCCGGACTCGCTGCGGTGGGCGAGAGGGATCCGCCCGAGGTGCTCGATGGACTGACCCTTTCCCTGGAGTCCGTCTTCGAGTCGCGCGTCGACGAGGCCCGCAACGTGGTCGGCGTGATGCCCGGCTCGGATCCCGCCCTGGCCGACACGTACGTGGTCCTCACCGCGCACTATGACCATGTCGGGGTGGGACCGGCCGACGAGCGAGGCGACTCGATCTACAGCGGGGCGGACGACAACGCGTCGGGCACCGCTGCGCTGGTGCAGATCGCAGCGGCCTTCGGCGACCTCCCCGAACCGCCCGCTCGCTCAGTGCTCTTTCTCGCGGTGAGCGGAGAGGAGAAGGGACTCCTCGGATCGGCCCACTTCGCCGGCTCACCCACGGTACCTGCCGAGGGAATCGTCGCGAACATCAACTTCGACATGGTGTCCAGGAACCACCCCGACACCGTGTACGCGATCGGGGATGAGTACACGACGATCGGGGAGACCGTGCAGAGGGTGGCCGCCGAGCGCCCCGAGCTGGGGCTGGTCGCGGCACCGGACCCCGAGCCCGAGGAGCAGGCCTTCCTCAGGAGTGACCACTACAGCTTCGTGGAGCAGGGCGTGCCGGCGCTCATGATCACGACCTGGCTCCACGACGACTACCACCTGCCCTCGGACCTCCCGGACCGCATCGACCCGGACAAGCTCGCCCGAGTGGCACGCCTGGGCTTCTACCTCGCCCACGAGCTCGCTTCCGATCCCCAGCCCCCGGCATGGACTTCCGCGGGGGAGGAACTGCTCCAGAACCTGCCGTTCTGAACCGGAGGTTCCAGGACCGCCCAACCCGGAACCGGATCTAGAACATCTCCGATGGATCGGGCTCGCCCGGAGGTGCATCGGCACCCGCGCGGTCCCTCGGCGACCGGCTCGGAATGAAGTCTCCGGTGATCATCGCCTCGTAGGCCTGTCCGGGGCCCACCATCGGGTAGACGCCCGCATCCGGATCGATCATCACCTCCAGGAAGGCGGGGCCGTCGTACTCCACGAAGCTCTTGACCACCTCGTCCACGTCCTGCTTGCGCTCGAGCCGTCGAGTCCATCGGAAGCCGTCGGCCTCGGCGGCCTTGATGAAGTCCTTCTTGTGGAGCGACTTGTCGCTGGCTGAGAGTCGCCCCTTGAAGAAGAGCTTCTGCCACTGCTTGACCATCCCGTCCCCAAAGTTGTTCATCACGAGGACCTTCACGGGAAGGTCGTAGGTGGTGACGGTTTCGAGCTCGCCGATGTTCATGCGGATGCTGGCGTCGCCGTCGACGTCGATGACCAGGAGGTCCGGGCGGGCGAACTGGGCACCGATCGCGGCGGGCAGCCCGAATCCCATCGTGCCCATGCTGCCGGAGGTGAGCCACAGCCGCGGGTGGCGGAAGTCGAAGTACTGGGCCGCCCACATCTGGTGCTGGCCGACGCCCGTGCTGATGACCGCCTCGCCCCGGGTCAGCGCGTTGATCTTCTCGATGACGTGCTGGGGCTGGATGAGGTCGCTCTCGCGATCATAATCGAAGCCGTACGTCCTCTTGAGCGCCGAGGTCTCTTCCAGCCACTCGTCGTAGTCTCCATGGAACTCGATCCGGCGGCCGTACTCCGTCAGGGTGCGGAGGGCCCGGTCGAGGTTCCCGACGTGGTGCCAGTCCACTCGCTTGACCTTGTCGATCTCGGAGGGGTCGACATCGAAGTGCGCGATCTTCTGAGCCCGCTCCGCGAACCGTTCGGGGTCTCCGGCCACCCGATCGTCAAAGCGGGAGCCCACCGCGATGAGGACGTCGCAGTCGTCCACGGCATAGTTGGAATGCGCGCCGCCGTGCATTCCAAGCATCTGGAGGGAGAGCTTTTCGGTGGTGTCGCACGCTCCGATCCCCATGAGCGTCGTCACCATGGGAATCCGGAAGCTGCGAGCGAACTCCCTCAGCGAGTCGGTGGCTCCGGCGTGGATCACCCCACCTCCCGCGTAGATGAGGGGACGGCGCCCCTCTCGCAGGAGGCCGAAGAAGTCCTCGCACGCCTCGTCGTCGAGAAGGTTCTCCTCGACCCGGCGGAGCCTCCGCCGGTATCCGGGAAGCGGAAGGGTCCCGCTCCCCTTGAACTCGCCCTCCCAGTTCTGAACGTCCTTCGGCACGTCCACCACGACCGGCCCGGGCCGTCCGGTCCGGGCGATCTCGAAGGCGGTCCGGACCGTGGACTCGAGGCGCTCCGGATCGGTCACGAGAAAGACGTGCTTGGCGACACCCGGGCCCATGATCGCCGAGACCGGGGCCTCCTGAAAGGCGTCGGTCCCGATCGCCGAGGTCGGCACCTGCCCGGTGATGACCACGATCGGAACGGAGTCGGCCATGCAGTCCCGCACCGGTGTGACGGTGTTCGTGGCCCCCGGACCCGAGGTCACCATCGCCACGCCGACCTTCCCGGACGCCCGGGCGTACCCCGCGGCCATGAACCCGGCCCCCTGCTCGTTCGCGGGAACGACGAGGGGCATGGGAGAGTCCTCCTCGGGCCCGTGCTCTTTGTTGTACCGGAAGACGGCGTCGTAGGTCGGAAGGATGGCTCCTCCCGAGTAGCCGAAGATGACCTCGACCCCTTCGTCGGCGAGGACCTGGACGATCACCTCGGCTCCGGACATGCGTCGTCCGGCCAGCGGATGATGGTCCCGGGTGCTCGTTCGAGCGGCTGTGGTGGTCGACATGGTACCCGTCTCTCCGGCGGAATTCGCGTTGGGGTTGTCCCGTGGTGCGGACTCCACGAGTATGCTCAATTCTCTCGAATTTTCCGGGGAACAACAACCGGCGTCCACATCATGCGACACGTCATCTCCATCCTCCTGCAGAACGAGAGCGGCGCCCTCGCCCGCGTAGCGTCCATGTTCGCGACCCGTGGATTCAACATCGAATCGCTCAGCGTAGCGCCGACGGAAGACGACACCGTATCCCGCCTCACCCTCGTGACCTCGGGCACCGAAGAGGTGATCGCTCAGATGAGCAAGCAGCTCGCGAAGCTCATCGACGTGGTGGCGATCGCCGACCGCACTTCGATCGACCACATCGAGCGCGAGCTGGGGCTCCTAAAGCTCCGGGTCGCCGACTCCGCCCAGGGGTCCATCCATGAAATGCTGGAGGGCATCGGGGCGAAGGTGATCGACGACAACCCCGAGCACCTGATCGTGGAAGTTACCGGAAGCGAGGACGAGCTCGACGCCTTCCTGTCCAACCTCCCCGAAGGCGTCGAGCTCGTCACCGTGGTCCGAAGCGGCCCCCTCGTCGTATCGCGCGGGGCCTGGTCGCTGATCGACCAGTCGGAGTACTAGAGTAGCACTACTCTTCGTCCTCCATCACGTACTTCACGAGCTGCCGGGGACCCACCTCGGCTCCGTAGACGTTGCCCTCGGCGTCGGCAGTCACCCCTTCCGCAGCGGTGGTGCCCGTGGGGTTCGGGTCCGGGTCCGGGATGAAGTACATCACGTGGCCGGTGATCGCGCTCCCGATGCGGATACCGCGCACCCAGCCGGGGTTCGAAGTGGCGCTGGACTCGGAGTCGGCGGTGTAGAGGATGTCGTTGTCGTCGATGTAGATCCCGCTGAGCCGGCCGAACTGCTTCCACTGATCGATGAAGTTCCCTTCCTGATCGAAGATCTGGATGCGCACGTTTCCGCGGTCTGCGACGAAGAGGCGACCCCTGGAGTCCATCGCGAGCCCGTGCGGAACCCGAAACTGTCCCGGAGCCGTTCCGATGCTGCCCCACGACATGATGAAGTTCCCGTTCCGGTCGTACTTCACGATGCGCGCCGGCGTGTCCCAGTCGGCCACGGCACCCTGCCCCGAGTGGCTCTCGGCGACGAAGATGTCTCCGTTGGGTGCGACGAGCACGTCGTTGGGTCCGAAGAGGATCGGGCCCGTTCCGTCTCCCGGGACTCCGGGGCGTCCGAGCGTCATCAGAAGCTCGCCCTCCGGGCTGAACTTGTAGACGGCGTGGCCCTTTCCGGCCTCGTCGGGAAACTCCGCCAGCTCGGCGTCGGTCGCGGCGCGGGCGTCGGTCACCCACACGTTCCCGCTGCGGTCGACATGGATTCCGTGGGGCCAGATGAAGATCCCGGCTCCGAAGCTCGTGACGACGTTCCCGTCCTGATCGTACTTGATGATCGGATCCACGTCCGATCCCGCGCAGCTGTTCTGCCCGCAGCGCTCTGCGACCCAGATGGAGGTCCCGTCGATGTCGACGTACACTGCGCTGGTGGCGCCCCAGGTTCGCCCGTCGGGAAGCTCGAAGAAGTCGTTGATGGTGGTGTACGGATTGGGATGGTCGTTCGTCGGGTTCACGACGAGCTGACCTTCCAGCGCTCCAGCTGTGAGAACGATGCCCGTGACGACGGCCACCGTCGCCCAGCGAAATGGGAGCTGCACTGACATGATTGGAAGCCTCCTGCAAGGTGTGGACGCTGCGGCTCAGCCCAATGCCTCGCACGGGGACGTTCCGCAATGACTTTTTTCCATTCGGTCAACGTAGGAGCGGGAACCCAGTATCGGCAAGCGGCGTCAGGCAACCTTTCTTGCGGGCCTTCGGGGACGAGAACAGATTCCGGAGGCCTCCGGCAAGTGCCGGGGAGGTGGCCACCTTCAGGATCCACGGCAAGGGCTTGGATGGAATGGCGCAGATGAGCGCGAGGCGGACAGAAACGGAAAGGGGGCGGCCCCCGAGGGCGCGCCCCCTCCCGACGCAGTGGGTGACGCTGATTGTGACGCTACTCCTGGCCTCCGGGTGCTCGGGGACGAGCTCCGAACACCCCTGGCTCGTCCTGGACGAAGAGGAGCCTAACCGGATCATCGAATCCTCGGGCTACGACTCCGGACAACTGGTGCTCCTGATGCCCGAGAACGTGTCTCCCGATGAAGCCCTGGAGCTGGGTCGACGCATTCAGGCCGCCGCCCCGGAGGGCGCCACGGTGAACGCGCGCCTGTTCAACGACGAGCTCTCCGCCCGCAACTGGAGAACGGCTCCCGAGCAGTGGGTCCGCCAGCACCTCCTCGTGGTGGTCCAGAGGGTGCCGGACATCGACCTCGACGAGGTCCGCTGGGTTGGTCCCGGCGTGGAGGAGCTGGTGATACCGGCCGACCTCAGCTCTCCTCCTCCTCTTCCTCAAGATCCACCGTGACCTCGGCCTGAGCGGACACCTCGCCGCTGGTCGCGGTGATCTCCGCGACCCCCTCCCCCACCGCCTCGACGACGCCATCCTCGTCGACCACCGCGACGGACTCGTCGGAGGAGCCCCACTCCACCTCGGCATCCGGAATCTCTACCCCGTCTTCGTCCCGTACGACTGCGGAGAGAACCTCCGTGTCCCCCACCTCGGCGAGGGAGAGCTCCTCCGGGGACAGCTCGATCTCGGCGGGCACGGCCGGGTCGGGGGGGTTCGTGGACGAATCGTCGCATCCGGCCAGAACCGCAATTGCTGCGACGCCCAGCAGGCTCAGGTACCTCGTGAGCTTCTTCGACATCCTACGGATCCTCCTTCGTGGGTTCACATCATGTCTTTGGCTTCAGACGTATTGGCGGACGAGCGCCCGGCGGGTCCGCTACCGGCTCGAGCACTCGTCCAGGACAACGAACCGGGCGCGGAGAGCGTGACGGCCGCTCCGGGAGGGGAGCATGCTGGACAATGACTTTCGCTCCTGCCAACTTCCGGACTCGAGGATCACCAGTTTCCAGAACTCACACGCTATCCCGCACCCTGGGCAGAGAGGGCGGCTCCATGGCCGACGTCGATCCGCCTGAGGACAGCCCCCCACTCGACGACCTCCTCCTCGCATACGTGGAGCGGGCCCGCAGCCTCCTGCGCGCTTCGGCAGATCCGGAGGGCGAGATCATCTCGGCGAATCGGGCCTTCGTCGAGGCGGTTGGAGCGGCCGAGGGGGAGCTACGTGGAACGCCGATCTGGAAGCTCCTGTCCGAAGAGAGCGAGGAACGGCTGAGGGAGGTCCTCGCCAAGGGAGGAAGCCGGGAATCGGTCCCCCTCGGGTTGCTCGACGTCTACGGGCACCCCTTCAACGTGGAGGCAGTCGTCGGGGTTGGAGCCGACGGATTCGGGCTGATCGGGGAGAGGCCTCCACACGAGGCGAAGGCCCTCTCCGAGCACCTCCAGCGACTGAACAACGAACTGTCCACGCTGGCCCGCGAGCATGCCCGCCAGGAGAAGAAGCACCGCAAGACAGCCGAACGGCTTCAGAAGGCGAGGGACGAGCTCGATCAGTCGTACTGGCACCTCAAGAAGATCCAGGAGTCGGTCCCCGTCTGCATGTCGTGCTCCCGGGTCAAGACCGGCGACCTCAAGTGGCAGAATCTCGTGGAATACCTCAAGGAAAACCGGATCTTCCTGAGCCACGGGTATTGTCCCACCTGCTCGGCCACCCTGCTCGAACGGACCCAGGGAGGCGCACCGTGATCGACGCCTCCAGCTCCGGGGCCGACACCGCGGACCGGATCCGGCGGGCCAAGGGGGAGATCGCGCGCGGCGTGACCGAAGCCTTCTTCGAGCGGCACCCCGACTGGAAGGAACGCTACGGTGAAGCCGGCGTCCAGCGGGGAATCGAAGACGCCACCTTCCACCTGGAGTTCCTCGCAGCCGCAGTCGAGATCCGTGATCCCGGAGCGTTCCGGAACTACGGGCTCTGGGCGGCAGACATTCTGCACGCGCGCCGAATCCCGGCCGAAGCGCTCATCGAGAACTTCGAGCAGATCGGGAAGGCCGTGCGTCTCAGGCTCGGTTCCGGAGCCGATCACTCCCTCATCGACAACGCGATCGCGCAGACCGCGGAGGCCATTCGGACCCGCGCCACCGATCGTCCCGAGCAAGAAGACACCGTCGTCGATCCGGCCTCCGTACTCCCCGACCCGCCCGACTCCCTGCGCGAGGTCGCCGAAGTCTACCTGGGCGCGATCCTTTCGGGGGTCCGGTCCACCGCCACCAGGGTCCTCGACGAGAGTCTCGGGCGCGGGACTCCGGTCCTCGACCTCTACCTCCATGTCATCCAACGGGCCCAGTACCGCCTCGGCGAGCTCTGGGCGACCAATCGGATCACCGTCGCCCAGGAACACATGGCTTCCGCAGTGACCCAGGCGGTCCTCGCTCACCTCTACCCGCACCTTCCCGAGGGCACGGTCGACCGAGGCCCGGCGATCGTGACCGGAGTCAAGGGCGAGCTGCACCAGATCGGCGCCCACATGGTGGCCGACGTGCTCGAGGCCGACGGGTGGCACGTCCGATTCCTGGGGACCCACCTCCCGAAGGAAGGCATCGTCGAGGCGGCGGAGTCGGAGGGCGCTGCCCTCGTCGCGATCTCGGCCACCATGCTCTTCAGCCTGGGCGAAGTGGGCCACCTGATTCGGGAGCTCAGAAGGGCGGCCGGAGCCCGCCCGCTCCGAATCCTGGTGGGCGGCCGGGCCTTCCGCCATTCGGAGGAGGCCTGGAGACGAGTCGGCGCCGACGCCCAGGCTCCGGGGCTCGTGGGGGCCCGTGAAGCTGCGCGGGAGCTCCAATCCCGGGAGGCCTCGTGATCTCCTCCCAGCGCGGAGGCCCGGCTGAGGACCTTTCGCCAGCCGACGAAAAGTCGGACGGGCACGAAGAGCGACCCTTCGTCTTCATCTCCCACCTGACCGTCCCCGAGGAAGATCACGAAGGACTCGAGCGCCATTTCCGCAACCGCGCACGACTCGTCGACGACTTTCCCGGCTTCCTCTACCTCCTGCTCCTCCGGCCGATCTCGGGCGAAGCCACGCACACCTTCGTCACGGCGTGGCGGAGCCGCGAGGACTTCCGCCGCTACATGAAGAGCGAGGAGCACCGGATCTCGCACTCCCGCGAGCCCGCAGACATCATGGCGCGCACCGAGGTGCGCCACGAGGCCTACGAGCTCCTGATGGACCCGGCGGAATGGTTCGGGCTGTCCGGCCCGAGCGACTGACCACGACCCGCTGGCCACCTGAGCCCCCCTTCCCACATATTGGCCGGACGACCTCATGTGCCGGAAGGCCTCGCGCGTCATCCGGCAAGGCTTTTCGCAGAATTGTCCCAGTCGAGGAGAAAGACCCATGGCCGGTAGCAAATCCTGGAACCGACGTGCCTTCCTGAGGCACTCCTCGCTCGGGCTGCTCGCTGGAGCGCTCGCGTCCCCCACACGTCTCGTGGCCGCAGCGAGCCGCCCGGTCAGATTGCAGGGCGAGTTCACCCCGCTGCGCCGCAACGTCGGCATCTACACCGAGCGGGGCGGGACCATCGGATGGCTCCTCTCCGACGACGGAGTGGTGATCGTGGACAGCCAGTTCGCCGACACCGCCGAGAACCTGGCCGACGGCCTGCGGGACCGGGGTTCCGAGAACATCGACGTCCTCGTGAACACCCACCACCACCGGGACCACACCGCCGGCAACGGGGTGCTGGCCCCGCACGCCCGCTCGATCGTGGCCCACGCCCGGGTCCCGGAGCTGCAGCGCGCGTATGAAGCGGACGAGCCCCAGACCTACGCCGACACCACCTTCGACCGGGAGTGGTCGATCGCGATCGGAGACGAGACCGTCCGGGCCCGTCACTACGTGCCGGCGCACACCGGGGCCGACGCCACCGTCTTCTTCGAGGAAGCGAACGTCGTGCACATGGGCGACCTCATGTTCAACCGCCTCTATCCCTTCATCGACGGGCCCTCGGGCGCCTCCGTGCGGGGTTGGATCGAGACCCTCGAGGCGGTCATGGCTGACCACGACGCCGAGACGCTCTACGTGTTCGGGCATGCATCTGAGCGCTTCGGGGTCACCGGGTCGCGGGAGGAGCTCGGGGTTCAGCGGGACTTCTTGAGCGCCGTTCTCGAAGCGGCGGAAGCGGGGGTGCGTGACGGCGCCACGGCCGACGAGGTGGCCGAGGAAACGGTCCTCGAGGGATTCCCGGACCACGAGGGACCTCCGGAGCGGCTGGCCACGGCGCTGCGCGTGGCCTACGACGACGCGAGCGGAGCGCAGTGACCAGAGATATGAGCTACGACTACCTGCAGAGAACCAATCCCGACCTGTACGGACAGCGCACGCAAATCACCACCGACGTCGTGCGCTTCTTCACACGAGCCGCGCTGGGCTGGTTCCTCTTCCACCAGGGATGGGGAAAGCTGATGCTCGACTGGAACGAAGGGTTGGGCGCCTTCTACCGGAGCGAGGCCTTCCAGGGTCGAAGTCCCGACTGGCTTCCGGCGGCGCTGGGAGCGCCCTACGGGTACGTGCTGCCCTCGGCGGAGGTGCTGCTCGGAGCTCTGCTCATCGTGGGGCTCCTGACCCGGACCGCCGCGGCGCTCTCCGCGATCGTCTTCATCAGCATCGCGGTCGCGCTCTGGGCCGGCGGCACCTTCTTTCCCCGCCACATGCTCATGGTCTTCATCCCGCTCGCCCTATACTTCATGCTGATCGGGCCCGGGCGGTTCAGCGTGGACGCGGCCTTCGCAGCGAGAAACCGAGAGATCTGAGTCCAGCCGCTACGAGGAGCTACCGAAAAGAGGAAGGGACCGCGCCGGCATTCGGCGCGGTCCCTTCGCGTTTGTTGAGGCCGACGAGCTGAAATCAGTTCCTGCTGCGGGTCTCGATGGCTCCAACCGCCTCGGCCTCGACCGTGACCTCCACCGTGGCTTCGACGTCGCCGCTGGTGGCCGTGATCGTAGCCGAACCTTCGCCAACGGCCTCCAGCTCACCCTCTTCCGAGACCGTGACCACAGCCTCGTCCGACGAGCTCCAACTGACCGTGGCATCCGGAATCTCCATTCCGTCCGCGTCGAGAACGATCGCGGTCAGCTCGTGGGTCTCACCGACAACTGTGAACAGTACTTCCTCGGGCGTCACCTCGAGGGCTTGCGCGACCTGTGCGTCGAGATCGACGACGACCTCGGCCGTCGCTGAGGCGTCCCCGCTCTGCGCGGTGATCGTCGCTGTCCCTTCTCCGGTCGCCTCCAGCTCACCGTCCTCCGAAACCGTGACTACGGCCTCGTCCGACGAGCTCCACGTCACGACAGCGCCCGGGATCGCCACCCCTTCTCCATCGTAGACCGCCGCCGAAAGCTCGGTCGTACCGCCGATCTCCGTGAGCAACACCGCGTCGGGCGTCACCTCGATCGTCTCGGCTACCGGCGCGGCGATCTCGACGACGATCTCGACCGTCGTCGACGCGTCACCGCTCGTCGCGGTCACGACCGCCGTGCCTTCCCCCACCACCTCGATCGTGCCGTCTTCGGCAACCACGACTACGCTCTCGTCGGACGAAGTCCAGGCCACGGAAGCGCCCGTGATGACCTGACCTTCCTGGTCGAGCACCGTGGCCGATAGATCGGCGGTCGCGCCGACCGAAGTGAGGGTCAACTCACCCGGGGTGACCTCGACCTCCGCTGCCGCGGGCGGTGTCGGGGGATCGGTGTCCGTAGGGGAGTCGTCACATCCTGCGAGGGCGACCGCTCCCACGATCATCGCCGCTCCGAATCGCTTCAAAAATGGGTTCGTCATATTTCACCTGCTCCTGAGATCATTCGCTGAACGCCGCAACCGAGCGGAACCCGGAGCCGTGCCCGGGCCCCGCCCGGCTGTAGAGCCGACCGTGCACTACAATTGACCGTTCGCGGTCAGTCGACCGTGAGCTCGCCCGTGCAGACCGGGAAGTCCTCGCTCACGAGCGAGATCTCCCACTGGCCGGGATTCGCAGCCTCGAGGTCCACGTGCACCGTGAAGGCGCCGCCGTCGAGCTCACCGAGCGAGACGAAGAGTCCGCTCTCGAGCTCGGCGACGACGTCGTCCACGCCCTCGACAGCCTCGGAGGGAATGGCTTCCACTTCGACCATCTCGTCCTCGATGGCGACCGCGACCGGATCGAAGCTGAGAATGCAGTCCTCGGGGGACGCGGCGGCCCCGTGCGGAGCAGCAAAGAGAACCGCCGCGCCGAAGGCGCCGGCCGCCAGAGTTGAGAAGATGCGTGCCTTGATCATCGTGATTCTCCTGGGGTGTTGGACTTGAAACGAATCCTGCGTAGAGTTGGTCCAATGGGATTCGCAACGGCCGTGCCGAAAACGCATCACCCGCTCAAATCATTGCAAACACAACACTTGTCCGTTCTGTGACCCGAGCGACCGCACCGGCCCCAATCGGGACCGGGGACATTTTTCCGGGTGTGGTGCTATCTTGAAGACGGGCGGGCCTGGAGGCGTCCTCCGGGTCGCTCGAATCTCCTCGACAACCAATCGCTGCGGCGGGCTCTCAAAGCACGAGGGAGGCATGGGAGACACGACGTTCAAGATCCTGGTCGTCGACGACGAAGCGGCGATGCGGGAAATCCTGGCCGTTCGGCTCGAGGGTTGGGGGTACGAGGTGGCGCTCGCGAGCAGCGTGGACGAGGCCGAGCCGATGATCGACGAGGAATCGCCCGACCTCATCCTCTCGGACGTGGTTCTCCTCGGCGCTTCCGGTCTCGACCTGCTCAAGCGTGTGCGCCCGAACAGCCGCGACATCCCCGTCGTCCTCATGACCGCTCACGGCAACGTGAACTCGGCCGTGGAGGCGATGAAGGAGGGCGCCCACGACTTCCTGACCAAGCCGCTCGACTACGACAGCCTGCATGCGCTCCTCGAGTCGGAAGCGGTCGAGGTCCGGCACCGGGACGAAGTGCGGGGCCTGGACAAGCACCTCGATGACCGCCCCCAGCGCTCCGAGCTCGTCGGAGACACGAAGGTCATGAGGGAGCTGGAGGAGCTCATAGAGCTCGTCGCGGCGTCCGACGCTTCCGCCGTGATCACGGGGGAGAGCGGCACGGGAAAGGAGGTGATTGCGAGGACGATCCATCGGCTCAGTGCCCGCAGCGACGGGCCCTTTGTAGCCGTGAACACGGCGGCGATCCCCGAGGGGCTCATCGAGAGCGAGCTCTTCGGGCACGAGAAAGGAGCCTTCACGGGAGCGACCGCGGCGCGCGCGGGGTGCTTCGAGCTCGCCAGCGGGGGTACGCTCCTCCTGGACGAGCTCGCGGAGATGCCCCTCTCTCTGCAGCCCAAGCTTCTGCGGATCCTGGAGGACGGGCGGGGGCGGCGGCTCGGCGGCCGCAAGGAGATCGAGTACGACGTCAGGATCCTCGCGGCGACGAACCGCTCACTCGAGGAAGCCGTGAAGGAAGGCAGACTCCGGGAGGACCTGCTGTTCCGGCTCAACGTATTCGAGCTGAAGAGCCCTCCCCTTCGCGAGCACATGAACGACCTCCCGCTCTTGGCGCAGCACTTCGTGCGGGAGTTCAACTCGAGGCACGAGACCGAAGTCGAGGGGCTCAAGAAATCGACCATCGAGATGATGCGGGGCCACTCGTGGCGAGGAAACGTGCGCGAGCTCCGCAACGTGGTCGAGAGAGCGGTGATCGTCGCCGGCTCCGGATGGATCGAGCCGTCACACCTGCCGGCGCACTTCCACAAGCTCAAGGGGGGATCGGCGACGATCGTGCTCCCGACCGGAATCTCGCTCGCCGAAGCGGAGCGTGCGGTGATCCTCGAGACGCTCGAGCAGGTAGGAAACAACAAGGCCGAAGCGGCCCGGCGACTCGGGGTGGACGTGAAGACGGTCCGAAACAAGCTCAAGACGTATGAGGCGGAGGAGACCCCATGAGGGTTGCCACCAAGCTCGCCGGAGCCTTCGTGCTCCTGCTCGTCCTCATGATCGGCCTCCTCATGTACCATGTCCGCACTGCGCGAGACACGGTGGAGACGGCGCACGAGCTGGCCGAGATTTCGGAGCGCCTGCACCTGACGACCACGGGGCTGCTCGGTCCCATCTCCGACCTGGACGAGAACGCGAGCAAGTTCTGGGTCACCGGGGACGAGGGGTACCTCGCCCTCTTCAACGAGGCCGCCCAAGGCTTCGAGGCCGCCCTTACGGAGCTGGACCGCCTGCCCCTGGACGGATCCGAACGCGAAGAGGTCTCCCGGCTGATGGACGCCTGGCAGGCCTTCCTTCCGCTGGCCGAGGATCTGGGCGCCCTCGACCTGGAAGACTCTCCGGATGCGCTGGAATGGGCTTACGGGCAGCTCGACGAGCTCCGCTTCCGGACCGAGACGCTGAGTCGGGTCTCCCAGGCCCTCATGACGGAGCGGCTCGTGGAGTCCGCCGAGGTCGCCCGCCAGGCCGAGCGCCTTTCGTGGATCGGGGGCGTCTTCGCGATCCTGCTCAGCTTCGCGGTGGCGGCCACGATCGTGGGATCGATCTCACATGCCCTGACCCGCCTGCGGTCCGGAACCCGGGCCGTCGCGGAGGGCGACTTCGACCACCGATTCCGGACCCGTCGCAGGGACGAGTTCGCCCAGGTCGAGCGCGACTTCGACCGGATGACCCGCAGGCTCGGCGAGCTCGACCAGATGAAGAAGGACTTCGTCTCGAAGATCTCCCACGACCTCAAGGCGCCCCTCGCCTCCATGCAGGAGACGCACCGGGCCCTCCTGGAGGAGCTCGCGGGGCCGCTCAGCGAGCGCCAGCGGCACCTCCTCGAGCTCGGGGCCGAGAGCGGCGACCACCTCGCGTCGATGATCGCCAAGCTCCTGGACCTTTCGGGGCTCGAAGCCGGTGCCCTCCAACCCGTTCCAGTGACGAACGACTTTGGCGCGATGGTTCAGGGTACGGCCAAGCGATTCCGCCTCCTGGCGGAGTCGCGGGAGGTGGCGATCTCCGTCTCGCTCCCGGAGCGACCGTTGCTCGCCGAGTGCGACGAGGACCTGATGACCCAGGTGATTGGTAACCTGTTGGAGAACGCCCTCAAGTTCTCCCCCCCCGGGGGACAGGTCCAGATCGACGTGCGATTCGTGTCGACTCAGCCCGACGACGTTCCGGACGCGTCCTGGCAGGCCTTCGAGAGAGGGGGTGAAGGAGGCTCCCTCCTCCTCACCGTGTCCGACGAGGGCCCGGGCGTGCCGGAGGATCTCCGGGAGTTGATTTTCGATCGGTTCGTCCAGACGGAGGAGGGCCGCAGGGCCCGAGGGCGCGGGATCGGGCTCGGGCTCACGATCTGCCGGGAGGTCGTGCGCGCGCACGGAGGAACGATCTGGGTGGAGCCGTCGACGAGCGGAGGGGCGACCTTCAAGGTCCTCCTCCCCAGTGCCCTGTTGATGCCCAGCGGGCGGGAGGTGCAGCCGGTATGAATCGCACGCTTGTGATCCTGGGAGCGCTCGTGCTCGCGGCATCGGGGTGCGCAAGCTCCGAATTCAATCGCCACTTCGACTCCGGCCGCTACGACGAGGCGCTGGACGTCTTCGAGTCGGACTCGGGTATGGAGGCGGACGACCAGGCGCTCTACCGGGCGGCCCTGCTCCACACCCTGCCCGACGGCCCGACCTACGACCCGGCGCGCGCCGTCTCCCTTCTCGAGCATTTGCTCCTGAGCCGACCCGAGTCCTCCCATCGGGGCGAAGCCGCCCTCCTTCTCGACCTGCTCAACGGAATCGAGGAAACCCGTGCTGACGCGGCGCGGCGGCAGGTGGAGCTGGAGCGCGAAGTGGCTCGCCTCTCCGAAGAAGCCGGCCGACTCGAGGAGGAGCTGGCGTGGCTCCACACGAGGCTGGAGCGCCAGGAGGAGGACCGGGAGGCGCTCTACCAGGTGATCTTTCGGATGACGGCCGACCTCCAGCAGAGGTACGACGAGTTCGCCGCGCTTCAGGACGAGCTCGAGCGGCTCAAGGCGATCGACCTCCGCAGCCTCCGGGGGGGCTCGCTCCGTCCGGACGCGCTCTCCGGTCCCACGTTGAGTCCGGCGCCGGGAGCCACCGATTCCGCGAGCGTCCGACCCCGAATTCTGATCGACCGTTAGTGTGGTGAGTCGAAGCTCCACGACTTCCGGGTGACCACCGTGGCGGACGGTCTCTCCCGCCCTCAGGAGTCGTTCGAAGGGTTCTCGAAGCTCGCCGGGAGCTCGACGAAGAAGCACGCGCCCCGGGGCGTGTGGTCCGAGACCCAGATCCGCCCTCCGTGCGCCTCCACCGCCACCCGGCAGAAGCGCAGCCCCAGCCCGCGGGACCCGGCGCGGCGACGCCCCGGGTCCCGCTCGAGCTTGGCATAGCGCTCGAAGATCGCCTCCCGCAGCTCGGGCGGCACCCCTGGGCCCTCGTCGGTCACTCGCACGAGCACCAAACCGTCCTCTCCGACCTCGCCGAGGAGGTGGATCCGTCCCCCGGCGGGACCGTACTTGAGGCAGTTGTCCACGAGGTTCTGAAGCACACGGCGCAGGAGGTCCGGGTCGACGGTGATCCGGGGAGCGCCCGCGACTTCGACCGTCGCCCTCGCTCCCCTCGCCTTCGCGAAGCCGGCGGCCCTCTCGAGGAGGGTGCGCAGGTCGACGCTCTCCACCTCCGGGTCGAGGCGCCCATCCTCGGCCGTCTGGATGTCGAGGAGGTCGAGCACCATCCGGTGCAGTATGTTCGCGGATTCGGTGACGGCCTCGAGCGCCTCGCGGTCGTCGTCGGAGAGATTCCCGGTGGCGCCCACGAGCTCCGTGCCCGCGAGGATCGCGGTGAGGGGTCCCTTCATGTCGTGGATCAGAAAGCCGGTGAGCTCCGCCTTCTGTTTCTGCAGGTCCTCGAGGTCGCTGAGCGTCCGGCGCAGCGCACTCTCCACCTTGCGGAACGCCGTGACGTCGCGAAAGACCACGACCGCACCGCGCAGCCCGCCGTGGGCATCGATCACGGGACGCCCGGTCGCCGAGATGAGCACCCCGTCGGGGACGGAAGGATTGCGCACGAGCATCTCGACGTCGTCGCTCGCTTCGCCGGCGACAGCGCGCACCAGGGGGTACTCGTCCACCGCGAAGGCCTCTCCGGACCCGGGATCGAACACGCCGTAGTGCTCGGCCCATTCCTCGGGGTCACGATCCGTGGCCTCCACCCCGAGGATCCGGTCCGCTGCGGGATTGGAGTAGAGGATCCGTCCCGTGGAGTCGGCGAGCGTCACCCCTTCACCCAGCGCGTCCAGCGCTTCCCGCACCAGGACGGGGTCGACGCGTGCTCGCTCCTTTGGTGACTCGCCCAGACGCGTCCTCCGTAGGGTCGTAAGTCGGGTCTCTACGAGGTGCCGGCCAGCATATCGCCCGACAAGCAAACAGTCTCCAGCATAAAATGCAACCTCGCCAAGACCAAAGCGCCGAGCTCCGCAGGGCGTCACACCTTCCCCGCCCCGTTCGTTACCAGGTGGAAAGCGATCAAGTCAATTGCAGCCAGGAGGTTGTTCACCATGAGGTCCACGCCATCCTCGATCCGGTCCCTGCTCGTCGCCCTTCCGACCCTGTTCGTGGCCGCGGGATGCGAGGACAGCGTCGCAGGGCCCCCCGCAGGGGACGATCTGACCCTCGAGCCCGGCCACGCAGCGGTGGCCACCGAAACCGACGTGCACCTGAGGACAGAGGCCGGTGCCCTGGAGCCGGGCGGGACCGTGACCCTCTTTCTGGACAACGAGTCGGGGGAGCAGGTGGGCTTCAACCTCTGCTTCCACGCGATCGAGCGCCGCTCCGGAGAGGACTGGACCATGCTCCCGGACGGACGGATCTGCACGACTCAGCTCCACCTGCTGGACTCGGGCGGTACCGCGCAGTACGAAGCGACGATTCCGGAGGACCTCGAAGCCGGTGAGTACAGGTTCCGCGTCTCTGTCCACCTGATGGAGTCGGAGGTCCACCGCGACCTGGTTTCCGGCGGGTTCATGGTGGAAGGCTGAGCCCCGTTCCGGACCCCTCAGTGCCTTTCCGGTTATAGGGTTACGTAGATGCGAGGCCCCCGGTCCCCGTGGCCGCGGGGCCTCGCTCCACGCCCTTCCGGCCCCTGGCGAGCCGTGTGCGCCCGGGACCGGGTGACGACCGGCACGCGGAGGAGGTTTCGAAATGGAGTTTGCACGTTTCCAGTCTCTGATGGCTTCTGCGCTCGTGATCCCGTTCCTCGTGGCATGCGGAGAGCCGCCCGATCCCGACCTCGACCTGGGCGAGCCCGCGGCGGAGGACATCGCGCCCGGCCAGGAGACGCCGGCCGGACCTCCGGCCCACGTGATGATCCCGCTCAACCCGGTGGACGACTCGGGTGTGTCGGGGGATGCGATGCTGATGCAGGACCAGGGCGCGATGCTCGTCACCGTGGATGTGACGGGCCTGCCCGCAGAGGGCGAGTATCCCACCCACATTCACGAAGGCACCTGCCTGGAGGGCGGCCCGGTCGCTGAGCCGCTCAGCCACGTGGCCGGAATGGAAGACGGTTCGGGCTCCAGCACCACGACGCTCGCTCTAGACGTGCTCGACTGGAATCAGGCCCTGTTCGTCCAGGTCCACGGTGAGGCCGGAGAGCCGATCGCTTGCGGCGACATCGTGGAGTGAGTCGGCCACAACTTCCTTGTCGTTCCAAACACCACCACGTACGTTGACGTATCGTGCCCCCTGGGGGCGGAGGTGCACCGAGCCGACGGCCGGAGCACGGCCGCCCTCCCGGGCGCGTTCAAGGACTCCCTTTGAAGAGGAGTCGCACGATGCGTCTACGCACGTGGGGCCCACCGCTCGCTCGAGCACTGACCGCAGTCCTGACCTTCGCCCTCCTGGGCGGGTGCGCCTCCACGGCACAGGACACCCCAGACGACCCCTTCTCCCCCAGCTCGAGGGATGGTCCGGTCCGGATCGAGATCCAGAACGACCACTTCAACGACGCGCGCATCTACGCCGATTGGAACGGAACGCGGAGGCGTGTCGGGCTGGCCATCGGCAACACCGTGAGCACGCATGAGATGGAGTGGATGGCCCACGATCTCCGGATCGAGGTGAACCTCATCGCGGCCGGAGGTTTCGTGACCGAGCCCGTGGTGGTCTGGCCCGGCGAGACCATCTACCTGCGGATTCCCGGGATCGGGGACGGGATCTAGAAGGATTCTCCCGGAAGCGGCGGCACCGTGGACGGAAGGCGGAGGTGGCCGGTCGCCTGTTCGTAGGCGTAGGCGTAGGCGAGCAGGTTGGCCTCGGTATAGGCCCGTCCGACGAAGGAGATGGTGGCCGGAAGGCCATCCGCGCTGAATCCAACGGGAACCTGCACGTCCGGGAACCCCGAGTAGCTCGCGATGTTGACCCCGCTCGGTCCCGGTTCGCACGTGAAGCTGCTGTCTTCGATGTTGAAGATCGGCCGAGCCGGACACCTGGAGGTCGGATAGATCAGCGCGTCGAGGTCGTACTCGTCCAGGATCGCAACCACCGTCTCGCGTACGAGGGGCATGTCGCGCTCCATCGCCGTCACATAGCCGGGATGGTCCCAGCCGCCGATCTCCAATTTCCGCACGTGCGACGCGATCAGCCCGGGATTGACGGGCGTCGGGGAACTGACGACCTCGTCCGCTTCGTAGCGGGCGATGACTTCCTCCAGGGTTCGGGGGAACCCATCCGGGAGCGTGGCGAGGTACGCCTCCAGAGCCGGCTTGAACTCGGCATCGAGGTTCGCACGCAGCCCTCCCATCAGCTCGAAGAATTGCGGGTCGAGCCGTATCGGGTCCACGATGCTCGCGCCTAGAGCCCTCATATCGTCCAGGGCGCCTTCCACGAGGCGATCGACGTCCGGATGCCCGCCAAAGAAGTCCCGCAGCACGCCGAGCCGTGCCCCGTCGAGGGCATCTCCATCCAGGGACGCTGCATAGTCCCGACCGTAGACCGCGTCCTCCTCCATCGTGGCCGGATCCCTGGGATCCGGGCCTGCGATGACTCCGAGCGTGATCGCGACGTCGGTGACGCTGCGGGCCAGTGGACCACCCACATCGAGGGAGGGGACTTGAGGGATGATGCCGTGCCGGCTCACGAGGCCGAACGTGGGTCGGATGCCGACGAGGCCGGTCGCTGCAGCTGGGCCCCGGATCGAGCCCCCCGTGTCCGTGCCCAGACCCACAGGTGCGAAGTTGGCGCTCACCGCCGCGGCCGTACCACCGCTCGAGCTTCCCGGATCCCGCCGGAGGTTGTGTGGGTTCCTCGTGATGCCGCTGAGGGAGTTGTACGCCCCTTGCCCCGCCGGAGTCGCGAACTCGCTGAGGTTCACCTTTCCAAGAATGATCGCGCCCGCCTCACGCAATCGCTCCACCGCGAACGCATCGCTCGGGGGAATCGAACCGGCCAGGGCCACCGACCCCGCGGTGGTCGGCATATCGACGGTGTTGAAGTTGTCCTTGACGAGCACCGGAATCCCATGGAGCGGACTTCGCGGCCCGCTCGCCGCCCGTTCCTCATCCAGAGCCGCAGCCAACTCGAGCGCATGCGGATTCAGGACGATCACCGCATTCAGGGCGGGGCCTCGCAGGTCATAGGCGTCGATCCTCGCGAGATACAGCTCCACCAACCCCACCGAAGTAAGAGCGCCCGAGTCGAAAGCTGCGTTGATCTCCGGGATCGTGGCCGACTCGAGGTCGAAGCGATTCCTCTGCTGATCCGCCTGGATGTCCGCAGGAGCGGGCACGAGGACACCAACGCACAGCACGAGCCACCCTGTCCGTGTCCGCCCTAGCGGCAACGATCCCGGGGCTGGCACAGATCTGACGTCCACACCCGCCTGAGGCATCAGAGAAACTCTATGTCCGGGACCGGCATGCAGGTCTCGTCGCCGTACGGGTGCCCGATCGGGTTGGTGCCGACATCCCAGTCCACGTGAGTGCCCCACCGAAGATCGTCTCCGAGCTTGGTGGCTTGTTGGAAGAGCTCAATGCGGCGTTCCCGCCTCAATTGGTCCCGGATCTCGTCCTCGTTCGAGCTCTCGAAGTGCGGAAGTCCATAGGTGTCGCGGAGGAGATTGATCACATCGACGGCCACCTGACCGCCTTCCACCTCGGCGATCATCAGTTGGGCTTCCCTCCAACTGGCGAACGGAATGTCCGTCCCCTCGTCCGGGAATTTCCTCTGCTCCCACCAGTCTGCGCCCGTCTGAGTCGTGCCGAGGTCTACGGTGGGAAGCCTCGGATCCGGGACGCCCTGGACCTCGACTGCCCGAAAGTCGGGGTGCAGAGTGTACCACTCGTTGTTGACTTGCTGCATCTGACTCTGACGCCGCGTGGGGGTCCGATCGTAAGTTGCGTAGTGAACGAATCCCTCGGACACCGCCTGAGCATCCTCCAGGACTCCCGCGCCATTGCCGAGGTTGAGGCGTGCCCTCGCTCGCCCGACCCGCGCGAGGTCAGCGATTGCGGCGCTCTCCTCCGCTCCGCTGGCACTCACTCGATTGAGGGCATCGGTGAAGAGGGCCTCGGCCCTCTGGAACCCCTCGGAACGATCTCTCACCACCCCATCGCCTTCGAAGACGATTCCGCAGAAGGCCTCGCTGAGCAACAGAGTCGAGTACCCTTCGTAGGCGCGAGCCTTGCCGATGAGGAAGTCCGGATCGCCGACCACTCCCTCCGGAAAGGTCTCAATCCGCTGCACGGCTTCGGCCGCCATCGTCCGAGAAAGGTGAAGCGGAAACCAGCTCGGATTCCAGTCGGCGCCCACTCCCTTGCATGGCCCGACGTGGTCACGAGAAAGAAACTGGCGCGTATCATAACGGATGAGACCGATGAATTGGCCCGTGTGGATGTACTGAATCTCATTCGCCCACGACCCGGTGACCATCTGGTAGCCCGCGAGGCCGCACTCGAAATCGGCCTGAGCAGACAGCACCAGCGTCTCCGCAAGCTGAGGATCATTCAGGTCCGCATCGACGAGCTGGCCGGGAAGCTCCACCTCGAGGAGGCTGTCGCACGCCGAGGACATGGTGAACAACGCGAGCACTCCCACGGCCCAGCGCAGGCCCCGAACCCCTCCGGACCGGTGCCTCGAACCCGGGCGCTCTCCGACTCGCAAGAACCCATCTTTCATGACTCGCTCCCTCCTCGAGCTTGTGTGTGCACCGCTTCGCTTTTCCCGACGGCCACGGTCAGAACGTGACATTGAACTGGATCGTGGCGTGGGACATTGGAGGAGGCGATCCCGTGGCGATTCCGCCGTACTCGAAGTTCGGCGAGTGCATCTCCGGATCCCAGATCCGCTGCCCGCTCGCGACGTACTTCTGTTGGATCCAGAGAGTGTGGACGTTGAACATCGAGCCCCGGATGCTGGCCCTGGACACGCCCATGGGCTGGAGCAGCGCCGGAGGGAGCGCGTAGCGCACCGTGAGCTCCCGGAGCTTGGCGAACCCCGCGTCGTGGATGACGTTGGCTCCACGAGACACTCGCTCATTCGCCTGGAATAGCGGATCGTTCTCCTTCACGAAGGGCTCGGAGAAGCGCGTGTTCTGGCCAGCCAGGTAGTCTGCGTTCATCACGTGTCCTCCCTGAGCGTCCACCGCCGCGGTCAGACTCAGGTTCGGTCCCAGCCTCCAGGTTGAGGAGAGATGGACCTGCCAGGTGGGGTCGACTTGACCCCAATACAGGTCGGGGGCCTCCTCACACGGAACGGGCGACCCTCCCACCTCGAGGCCGCTCCGACCCGTTCCACCGTCGCACATCAGGTTCGTGACCGGACCGCTGTCCCCGTCGACGAAGTCGGCCGAGAGCACCCGCGGGGTGAAGAGGCTGGCCAGGGGGTACCCCTCGACGTGGTACTGATCTCGAGACGGCATTCCGCTCAGCGCCACGACGAGGAGCCGGCTTACGCCGCCCATGTCATCGATTCGGTTCCCCATGGTGCTGAAGCCGAGGCTCATGTCCCATCCCAGGGCGCGACCCGGAGCCAGCAACTCTGCATTCAGCTCCGTCTCGGTGCCCCAGTTGCTGGTCTGCCCGATGTTCAGGAACTGGGTTCCGGGGAACCCCACGGACGACCGCACCGGTCGAGCCACGATCGCATCCTTCGTGACCCGGTTGTAGTAAGTGAAGCCGAGGGAAAGTCGGTCACTCAACATACCCGCATCGAACCCGACCTCGAGCTCTGAGCCCGTTTCCGGCCCGAGATCCGGATTGCCGAACGCTTCCCGCGTGAGCACGGGCTGAGTCTGGGGACCGGTTTCCGGTCGGTAGAGCCGCTGAGCCGCGAAGGCATCCGGCTGCATTCCCGATTGACCCCAGGCTCCCCGGATCCGGAACTGCGACAAATCCACCCCCAGCACCTCTTCCGGAAAGAACTCCTCCTCGCTCAGAACCCAGCTGCCGCTCACCTTCGGGTAGATCGCCGCGTCGAAGTCGGTGCCGAAGGCGCTGTGGTCATCAAAGCGCACGGCTCCCGTGAAGAACAGTCGATTCTCCCACGAGAATTCGTTCTGGATGAAGGTGCCGACGGTGGTGTTTTCGACGTACGTCTCTCTGGAATCCCGGTCTGCGGCCGCCCCGACCGTAGCAAGCGCCGGAACCGCGAAATTGCTCCCAAGGACCCACACCTCCCGCTCCTGGCGATTGAACCATTGCAGTCCCCAGGAGGTGCTCGATTGCAGTTGGTCGGTCACGGGCAACGTCAGCGTAGCCGAGTAGTCCAGCGTTCGAGTGGGCGTATCGACGGTCCAGATCTGCTTCTGGCCATCCCGTCCGGCGACCCCCCAGAACTGCTCGAAGCCATTGGCGCCCCTCGGAGTGAACTGCACTCGCTCGATTCCGGAGTCGTCAACTCCACCCACCAGGCGGTGGCTGAACCAGGTAGCAGGGTTGTGGCTGAGCTCCGCACTCCAGGAGAAGCGGTTCGAGCTGCGGATGTCCGTCTGGCCCGCGAGCAATGACTCGTAGGGACGGCCGGCTCCCCGCTGCGGGCGATCCACCGTCACGGGATTCGCCCAGCAGGCATAGGAACACATCACGCTGCCCAGGTCGCGGGTGTCCCGCACGCTGCGGGAAGAGTGCACGGTGAGGCTCAACCCTTCCCTCGGCACGGCCGTGAGACTGGTCTGTACTCTCCATCCCTTGGTCCAATCTCCTCGACTGAATCCCTCCTCGGAGGTGCGGTTGACCGCAGCGTAGTAGCGAAAGAGGTCGGAGCCCCCCCGCACGGACCCGTTGTAACGCTGGATCGGCCCATACTGGAAGAGCGGCTTTCCGAATCGGTCGGGAGATTGCTCCAACTCGTAGAAATTGTGGGACCTGAACTCGCCGGTGGCGGAGTCACGGTACCAATGGAGGCCGAAGTTCCGCGTCGGATCAGGCTGCCAGTTCGCGCCGAGCTCGACCGAGGACTCGAAGACCGCGGCACCCGACTCACCCCGCTTCGTGATGATCTGGATCACTCCGTTGGAGGCCTCGGTCCCGTACAGCGTGGCGGCAGCCGGTCCCTTGATGATCTCGATGCTCTCGATCATCGAGGGGTCGATGTCCTGAAGCCGAGAGGTCGCGCTGCCACGGCCGTCGAACGCACGGCGAGCGTTCAACCGCACGCCGTCGACGTAGATCAATGGATCGCCGGAGAGGGCAAGACTCGATGAGCCGCGGACTCGAATTGACATCTCACCACCAGCGGCACCCGTGGGAGCCATCATGCGAACACCCGGAACGGAGCTCCCGATGGCGTGCTCGAGCCGAGTGACCGGACGATTCTCGATGCTGGAGGCGTCGATCTGGCTCACCACATTGCCCAGGGCCCGCCGCTGACTCCCGCCGGGCGTTCCCGTGACCACTACCTCATCCAGGGCCAGGGCCTGTCGCCGGAGCGCGAAGTCCACGGAGACGGTGACCCCGTCTCCGACCGAGATCTCCTGGCTCTGACTCTCGTATCCGATGCGCTCAGCGACGAGGACATGGGTTCCGGCCGGGACGTCGCTCAAGCGGTACGAGCCGTCGACTCCCGAGATGGTACCCATTCCGAGAGCAGGGATGTGCACCTGGGTGGTGCTCAGCGGAGCCAGGCTGGAGGCATCGGAGACCTGGCCCTCGATCGTCCCCTGGCGAAGCCGGAGGGAGGACCAGGCTGAACGATTGGTTGCCTGCGACAGCGACGCCGTTGGCCCCAGGTCCAGGCTCACATTCATCGACCTGGGTTCCGGAAGCGGCTTCCTCCCCGTAAGCACGAGATGGTCGCCCAGCACCACCAACTCGAACGATGCCGGATTGGACGCTGCCAGGCTCTCGACCGGCTGCTGCGCGGCCTCCAGCGATCCCGCCAGGACGATTGCGGCCAGCGTCGCCGCGACCCACGAACCACCGTAACTGGTCATGACACCCTCCAAGGTGGGCACACGTCGGGCTAGGGGCCGACGTATCCGCGAGAAGGACTGCCTCCTGTGGGCACAGGGGGTCTGGTTTGCAGCGGGCCGGCTCGCGATCGAATCTTCGGGAGGACAGCGTCGTCGAGGGCTCGAAGGCGCCGGAAGGCGAGTCGCCGACTGGCTAAATCCGTAACACCTGAAGATCCGTGTTATACCGTGACGGGGGCGGCTCCGACCACGTCACGGGTTGGCTCGCCTGATACGGTGACGCGGTGGCGGTGACGGCGGAGGGGGACGCAGGTGCGGCCGGGGCTTTCAGGCCGCACGCCTAGTCTGGCACCCTCCGTAGGCACTCCTCCCCTTCGTTCCCCGGGTTGTTGACGTACGTGCTCACCGGGTAGGCCTGCATCTCTTCGGGACGGTAGGGACCGAGGAGCTCCTCGAGCTCGCCGGGGGGCACGTCCGGATCCACCCACGCCTCCCAGGCGTCCCGGTCCCCGAGGATCACGGGCATCCGGTTGTGGATGGGTCGGAGCAGCTCGTTCGGCTCGGACGTGAGGATCGTGAAGGTCCGAAGCTCCCCCCCCTCCCCGTCCCACGACTCCCACAGGCCGGCGAGGCCGAACGGCCTCTCATCGGCCAGCCGGATCGCATGGGGCGTCTTCGGTCCCTTCCCCGAGGCCGGCTTCTGCCACTCGTAGAACGCGTCGGCGAGAACCAGACACCTGCGTCCGTGCTTCCAGGCGGTCCGGAAGGACGGCTTCTCGGCGACGGTCTCGGAGCGGGCGTTGATCATCCGGTTTCCGATCGAGGGATCCTTCGCCCAGAAGGGGACGAGGCCCCACCGAAAGGGCCGGATCCCCAGCTCCCCGTCCTTCTGGACCAGGACCGGCGCCTCCTGGGTGGGCGCGATGTTGTAGCGGGACCGCCAGTCGTCGAGGAAGAGGTTTGCAACATAGATCTCGAGCATTTCCTGCTGCTCGATCGAGAGGGCGTAGCGGCCACACATCGGGGATGGGGAGAATTCCGTTACTGGGAGATGTGGAGGTTGTCGAGGACGTAGCGGGAGCCGGGCGCGCTCTCGTCGTGATACGCCGTGCGCAAGAGGAAGCTCCTCGGATTCAGGCCGTCGGCGGGGGCGAATGCCCCGCAGATCACGGTGCTCGCCTCACAGATGGGCGCGCTTCTCGGCGGAACCGGGGTGCCGGGCCCACCAACCTGCAACGCGTAGGTCCGGTCTGCGATATCGACGCGAAGGATGATCGTATGGTGCTGGCCGAACGGATGGACGAGCGTCGCTTCAAGGGTAGTGCCCTGCCATGCCTCGAGGCGGTCGTTGAAGAGGCGCAGCCGCAATCGCGTCGCAAAGAAGAGGCCCGGTTGGAACAGACTGAATTCGATGGCCGATTCGGGGGTCAGGCCGAAGGCTCGGCCCTGCCAGGTATAGAATACCGGCCCTCCGGATGACTCCGGTAGTCCGTCCGGTATGAAGAAGATTTCGAACGGCTTCTCGCAGATCTGCTCAGTCGGCGGCGGACAGTTCTCCAGATCCGGGTGCGTGTCCGACCCTCTCTCGAGACGCAGGCTCTGTTGACCGACGAGAGCGTCGGCGGTAGTTACGCGAAACAGGTTCGGGGTGCCGCGCTGAACGAGGATGTAGTCGCCCGCCGGCTGCGCGGGCGTCGGCGTCGCGCCGCCGACACTCTGGCCCGCTGCGTAGCCCTCGAAGTCGTCGCTGAAGAGTGTGCGCTCGCAAGCGGTGAGCATGACGCAGAAGACGAGGACGGTGACCCGTTGGTCGAGGGAAAATCGGGAGCGTGCCATAGCGCACCTCGGGGCGGACCTTGGGACGCTGCGTCGGTGGCAGCGAGTGAAGTATGATGCGGGGGGTGGGGGAGGGCAATTGGAAAGTCTTGGGGCTCCCACACTTCTCGTCTCGGGGTGGACTTTCCCCGGTCTCGTGGACAGCTAGGGGTCGCTGCGTGAAGCCTGCTCGAAGGCTTCGGGGCTAACGCCACCGAGGTGGCTGTGGCGCCTGGTACGATTGTAGAACATCTTTATGTAGTCGAACAGATCGGCCTTCGCCTCATTGCGGGTGCGATAGATCCGCTTTCGGATTCTTTCCTTCTTCAGGCTGCTGAAGAACGACTCCGCAACGGCGTTGTCCCAGCAGTTCGCT
>SLCK01000121.1 GCA_007125845.1 Gemmatimonadota bacterium | reverse complement strand
GGGATCTTCTGGCGCGCAGAGGTCTGGACATTGAGGAAGTTCACGTACGAGCCCTGTGCGGTCTCGGGTCGCAGATAGATCACCGAGCCCTCGTTCTCCACCGGTCCCATGAAGGTCCGGAACATGAGGTTGAACTTCCGCGCGTCCCCGAGCTCGCACTGCTCGTACTCTCCCGCCGACACCGAGGGCTTTCGCCCGCAAGGGCTCTGGGAGAGCTGATCCTCGCGGAAGCGGAGCTTGCAGACTTTGCACTCGACGAGGGGATCGGTGAAGCCCTCCACGTGGCCGGAGGCCTCCCACACCTTTGGATGCATGAGGATGGAGGCGTCGAGTCCCTCCACGTCCTCGCGCCTGTGGACCATCTTCGTCCACCAGCTCTCCTTCACATTGCGCTTGAGCTCGACCCCGAGTGGTCCGTAGTCCCACACGGAGCCGGCGCCCCCGTAGATCTCGGAGGACTGGAAGATGAAACCGCGTCGCTTGGCGAGCGATACGAGCTCGTCCATCATCACGTCGTCGTGGGCCATGTGGCTCGGGGTTGACGGGGTCGGCATGAGAACGGGTCCCGGGCCCAGAAAGGCAGCCGGAACCCGACAGGGCTGGAATGATACGACGGCGCCCCCGCACGGAGCAACCGACCCCGAAACGGCCGGACCCACCAAGGAGAACACGCAAGGGATTCCTGGGTATGACGTGGCTTGACGGGGGAGTAGGAGCAAGCACTCACCGACGATCCGCAGGAGCGAGCGAACTCGATGTTGACGTTTACCGATAGAGCGCAAGAGATGGTCCTGAACTTCATGGGCCGGGGCGAGGACGGGGAGGCACAAGCGCTTCGAGTCCTCGCGAACGGCGGGAGCCCCGTGGCGCCGCAGTTCGAGCTCACCCTGGTCGAGAGCCAGGATCGTACCTCCGAGGACCTGGAGATGGACGGGGGCGGGTTCCGGGTCTTCGTCGACCCGGAGAGCGCCAAGCGACTCGAAGGAGCGACCGTGGACTTCGTGCAGCGGGTGAACGGAGCCGGCTTCGAGGTTCTTCCTCCGAAGCCTCAGGTCTCCGGGGAGCCCCCGACCGGCGAGCTCGCCGTGAAGATCCAGGCCATCCTCGACCAGCAGGTCAATCCCCAGATCGCCGCCCACGGCGGTCGCATCGACCTGGTGGACGTGCAGGAAACCGAGATCTTCATGGAGATGTCGGGAGGGTGCCAGGGCTGCGCGATGTCCAGGATGACGCTCCGGCAGGGTGTGGAGCGCATGATCCGGGAGGCCGCGCCCGAGGTCACCGCCATCCATGACGTCACCGACCACGCAGCAGGCGAAAACCCCTACTTCACCCCGTGATCCGACCGAGGCCGAACGTGAACGCACCCGACGTTCGTCGTAACGGCGCGAGCACCCTGCTCGTAGCCTTTCTGATCGCCGTCACAGCCCTCCCCTTCTCCGCCACCGACCTTCGCTCCCAGGAGCGTCCCGAATCCGGCGGCACCGAAACCTTCGACGGTCCGGTCATCGGGCCCACCCAGGGCACGCTCATCCTCGCCGGAGGAGGACGGCTCGGTCCGGAGATTTGGAGCCGCTTCGTGGAGCTCGCGGGCGGTCCGGAGGCGACGATCGTCGTGATCCCGACTGCGGGGGCGGAGGATACGTTTTCTGACGACTGGCCGGGCCTCGACGGGCTGAGGGCGGCTGGAGCGGAACAGCTCACCGTCCTCCACACCCGCGACCCGGAGGTGGCGGACTCGGAGGAATTCATCGCTCCTCTCCTGGAGGCCAGCGGCGTCTGGATCCCGGGCGGGAGGCAGTGGAGGCTGGTGGACGCCTACCTCGGGACACGAACCCACGAAGCCCTGTTCCAGCTCCTCGAACGGGGCGGTGTCGTGGGTGGCACCTCCGCCGGGGCCTCGATTCTCGCCTCCTTCCTCGTGCGTGGAGACCCCACCACGAACCAGGTGGTGATGTCCGACGAGTATCTCGACGGATTCGGCCTTCTGAATGGCACCGCCGTCGACCAGCACCTCCTGGTGCGCGACCGGGAAGAGGATCTGTGGGAAGTGCTCGAGCTCAATCCCGAACTCCTCGGAATCGGGCTGGACGAGGGCACGGCGCTCGTGATCCAGGGGGATCGCGGCGAGGCCCTCGGGGTGAGCGACGTCCTGGTGTACGACCGCTCCGGGCCGATTCCCCAGACCCACCTCCTTCGCAACGGAGAAGCCTTCGATCTGGCTCGGCGGTCCCACCTTCCGGTGGCGGTCCCGCATGGAGCGGAGCATGGGACGTCGTCCCCCTCTCCTCGACCCTGACGCTCTCCCCGAGCCCGACGCCTCATCCGTAGCGATTCGCGTACGCCCCGCGGCCGAGCGGGCCCTACGCGACGGGCATCCGTGGCTCTTCGAGGGCGGCGTGGTCTCGGAGAGCCGCAACGCCCCGCCCGGCACCGTCGGCGTCGTCTTCGACCGGAAGAACCGTTTTCTCGCCGCGGGGCTCCTCGACCCTGAGAGCCCGATCCGGGTTCGCCTCCTCGTCCACGGAGAGCCGGCGCAAATCGGGGAGGAGCTCTTCCATTCGCGGATCCGGAACGCCCTCGCGCGCCGGAGCGAGGTCGCCTCCCACGGCACCACCGGGTTTCGGGCGATCCACGGGGAGAACGACGGGCTTCCGGGTCTCGTGGCCGACCTCTATGACCGGGCGCTGGTCCTGCGGGTCGAGACCGCGGCGTGGCTACCCCACCTGCGGACCCTCCTGGCCCCGCTGCGGGCGCTGTTGGCCCCCGATCGCGTCTTCCTCCTCGCCTCCCGGCCTGCGCGGCGCAGCCCCGTCTGCCCACCCGAGCTCGCAGAACTGGGCGGCGCGGAGCTGAGAGTCTCCGAAGAGGCCCTCGGGACCGACCCGTCGGGTCCGAACTCTGGCCTGCCCTTCGTCGAAACCGGGCTACACTTCGAGGCGCACCCCTTCGTCGGTCAGAAGACGGGGTTCTATCTCGATCAAAGGGAGAACCGGAGGCGGCTCGAGGGTGAGGTTCGGGGCGGGAGGATCCTCAACGTCTTCAGCTACACGGGGGCCTTTTCGGTCTACGCCGCACGGGCCGGTGCCGAGGAGGCCGTGGACGTGGACCGGGCCGAGCCCGCGCTGAGGCAGGCGGAGCGGCACTTCAAGCTCAATCGCGAAGACCCCGGAGTCGCAGCGTGCCGACACCGGACGATCGCGGGCGACGCCTTCGCGGTGATGGAGGAACTGGGCAAACGGGGAGAGGAATTCGACACCGTGGTCGTGGATCCTCCCTCCTTCACGCGGTCGGCCGCCCATCGGGACCGTGCGCTCCGCGCCTACGGCCGACTCACGCGTCTCGCGCTCCCCCTTCTCTCTCCCGGCGGCCTGCTCGTCCAGGCCTCCTGCTCGTCCCGGGCGGAGCCGGAGGCGTTCTACGCCGCGGTGGAGAATGCAGTGCGTGCCGCCAGGAGGGCCATGGAGACCCCGGTGCACACGGGACACCCGGCAGACCATCCGGTCGGGTTCCCCGAGGGAACCTACCTCAAATGCCTGTGGGCGCGTCGGCCTGCATGAGCTCCTCGATCACCGGAGCGAGCTCGCGGAGGATCTGAGTGGGAAGCGCGCTCGTGAACCAGAAGTGGTCGGCGTCCGCTCCGGGCACGAAGGCGGAAACGACTCCGTAGTACCGGTCCCCGATGAAGAAGACGAAGGTGGAGGTGCGGTTTACGCTCCGCGACTCGACGAGGCGCCCCCCTGGACCGAAGACGCGGTAGCGGTTGTCTCCCGTTCCGGTCTTGCCCCCGACCACGACCGGCTCCCCGTCGGCGGTGCGGATCACATTCCGAATCCGCCGCGCGGTGCCCTCCTCGACCACATTGACCAACGCCTCCTGCAGGACCTGCGCCACTTCCGGCTCCATCACTCGCTCACCCTCCTCGCCCTCGCGGATCATCCGCGTCTCGAAGGGAGTCCCTTCGGCGAAGTGAAGCTCCTCCACGCGGTAGGTGGGCCTGCGTACCCCATCGTTCAAGATGATCCCGACCAACTCGCCGAGTGCGGCCGGACGGTCTCCTGAGCTGCCGATCGAGGAGCCCAGCGAGGGGACGATGTTCTGGAAGGGATAGCCCACCCTGCGCCACCCTGCCAGGATCTCGGTGAAGGCTTCCACCTCCAGGAGCGCCCGGATGCGCTGATCCTGGGCGCGCTGGCGGCTTGTCCGGAAGAGCCACCGATACACCTCCTGGCGCGCGTCCACGCTCTCGCGGATCACTTCGCTCCTCGGCGCGCCGGGATTCTCGATCAGGTAGCGGGCCACCCAGAGCTCCAGCGGATGCACCGAGGCCAGATACCCGAGGTCCTGGAGGTCGTGTGTTCCCGGATCCGCACGGCGGAACAGGTCAGCCACGGTTGCCTCGCTGAACTCGGCCGACGGTTGGTTCATCCGGAGCACGACCTCGAACTCCTGGACGGTCGGCTCGGGTGCGGCGGTCCGATAGGCCCACGCAATCCGCTGGGGCGAAAGGCGACGCTCGTGAACCAGGGCCTGGAGAATCTCGGCCCGGCTCTTCCCCTCGAACTTGGGATAGAACTGATTGATGAACTGGATCCCTTCGACGTCCGCAAAGCGCTCGAGATATTGCTGCCGGAGTGGGGAATCCGGCTCGTCCAGCACATGGGCCGTGGAGCCGGGCACCCGGTAGATGTAGTGGTTGACGATGTCCCGCATCAGGCGGACGAATACCAGGTTCACCGAATGCCTGAACCCCTCGGCCACGGACACGCTGCGGTGATCGAATGTGTTGTCGAAGTTCGAGAAGCTCTGGACGCCTCCACCGGTCACGAAGCGCTCACCGGGATTGGCAGAGTAGGTCCGAGCCATCCCCCGCCTCAGGAAGGTCGACAGCTCCAGCTCCGGCTCCGCCAGGATCTGACTCCGTGTCCAGTTGCCCAGCCGGTCGAGCGAAGAGAGCGGAAGGACCGTCAATGCGTCGCGGTCCATGGTCGAGTAATTCCCGTGTAGCTCGGCCAGGACTTCCAGGTAGCTCGCCAGGGTGCGGAGCTTCGCCGTCGAACCGAGCTCCAGTCGGGAGGACTCGTTCAGATTGAAGGGGGCGTCGAGGTTGTCCGTCTGGATTCGAACCAGGTTGCCCCGATCGGTTCGTTCGTGGAGGACGAGGGAGTGGATCACGAGCCCCGGATCGCCCCGATCGAGAAGCCGATAGGCGTTCAGATTCCGGCTGCGCACGAACTCCGGATCCTCCAGTCGTCGGAGGAAGTCCGTGGCCGCCTCCTGTGCCGGCACATCGAAGGTGGTGCGCACCTTGAGGTCGACGCGGTCCAGGTCGTAGAGGGTCGGAACGTCAAGCACGCCCAGCAGCTGGGCCCGCACCGCGTTCACCGCCTTCCGGTCGACGAAGGAGGCGGACGGGCGCTCCGGTGGGATCAACCGGAGCTCGGGCTCAGCGACTCGCGCCGCCTCGGCCAGCTCACCCGCAATGACCCCCGAACGCTCCAGGAGGGAAATGTAGCCGTCCGTCAAAGCCGCGAGCGCCTCCCGCCCTTCCGCCTGCCGAAGATGGTATGAGGGTCGCCGCTGGGAAATGAGGAGGCTCAGGACCTCCCGGAAAGCCCGCCCCTGGTGCTCGATGGACGCCGGCTCCACTCCCGGCGGGAGAGACCACGACCGAACCCCGCTCGCCCCGGCGCCGTCGGAGCCAATTGCGAAGAGCACGAGGTCTTCCTCGGCGTCGGACTCGGCCCGGGGCTCGAGCCAGTAGGCGATGGCCGGGGGAGCATCGGGAGGCAGAATCTCGCCGGGATCGGGCACGACGCCGGCGGGTGCGGGCGGTACCGATGCCAGAATTCGATTCACCTCCTCGAACTCCCTGCCGTACCACGCCCACATGCCGTCGCCGATTCCTGCGATCTCTCCCTCAACCCGGATCGCCGCGAGGGGCACCGAGTTGAGGTAGTCGAGGACGACCCGCCGGCGGGCCCCAAGCGTCTCGGGTCCGTCGAGGTACCCCCGCAATGAGGCAGACGCCATCTGCATCAGCTTGTCGACCGGAGTCTCCGTCAGTCCGTCGGGCGCGTGCCTGAACTTCTCGAGCTGAGTGGCGAGGGTGCTCGCACCCGCCACGCGGCCGTCCCGACCCAATGTGCGCAGTCCCAGGTCGGCGGTGCTCCGCAGGAGGCGCCCCCACTCCACGGCCGGATTCCGCAGGGGTTGTTGAGGATCGAGGGCCGTTCGGTTCTCAATGAAAAGGAGAGTCTGCCACACGATCGGGGGAATCGACTCGAAGGACGGATAGATTCGTTCCGGGGTCCGGTGGCGGAACATCTCTGTCCCGTCCCGTCCCAGGACGTCCAGTCCGCCCTGGGTCTTCTCGGCGTAGATGGGAAAGATGCCGAAGTCCTGGACCACCTCCCGGAAACGCTCCGACACCCGGGCCTGCTCCGCGACGGCGAAGCCTCGCCGCGATGCGGCATCGACCATCTGAGGAAGCCATGAGTATCCCAACCGTCGATCGTACGGGCCGTCCCCGGGAAACACCATCTCAGTCGACGGGCCCTCGGCGACCGTCCAGGTCAGCTCCTGCGCGATGGGGGTGAAGACCCTCGACTGCAACGTGGAGGTACGCATCTCCCACGCGGAGGCGGTGATCAGGAAGAGCGCGACCAGCGCCAGCACCACGGACGGGCGAAAGAGGCCCGGCCTCTCGAGCGAAGGCGGTGCGGGCCGGGACCTTCGGCGGCGGCGGATCCAGTGATACATAGGCGTCATCGTGTTACGGCTGAATACCCCCCATTCAGAGACTCCGATCCAGGACGCCACGCACCTTGTGCGCGAGGACGTCTCCGGTGATCGGTTTCGAGATGAATTCCACCACGCTTCCGGGCGCCCACCTCCAGTTCACTTCACCCTGGACGTGACCCGACATGTAGAGGATACGTTGGGGTCCAAGCTCCTCCTCGAATTGTTCACCTAGCGAGAAGCCCATCATCCGCGGCATGATGAGGTCGGTGAGGAGCAGGTCCGTCTGTCCGGAGCGGCGACCGACCTCCATGGCCGTCGGTCCATCGGGAGCCTCGACCACCTGGTACCCCAATTCACTCAGAAATCTCGCCACCCCGCGGCGAACCGGCTCGTCGTCGTCCACGACCAGGATCCGCTCCGTACCCCGAGGCAGCCCTGCCGGTCGAGGGTTGGTCGCCCCGCCGGCCACGGCTCCGTCTCCCACGGTATCGACCTTGCCCAATGGCTCCCGCTCCGCGATCCGCTGGCAGTCCCGGCCCGCCGCCTTGGCCGCGTAGAGGGCCCGGTCGGCCGCCGCGACGAGAACCTCGGGCGACCCCATCGCGGGCCCGAAGGCGGCAATCCCGGCCGAGACGGTCAGCGTGCCCCACGGAAACTGCTCCTCCCGGAGGCGATCCCGGACCCGGCGGGTGAAGACCGCCGCCCCATCCGGATCCGCCTGAGACAGGATGGAGATGAACTCCTCCCCTCCCCAACGCGCCGAAAGGTTCATGCGGCGGGTCTGCTCGGTCAGGATCCGTCCGAAACGCTTGAGGGCCTCGTCTCCGGCCCGGTGGCCGTGTCGGTCGTTGATTTTCTTGAAATGGTCGAAGTCGAAGAGCACGACGCAGGTAGGCTGCCCCCGAATGGCCGCGGCAAAGGCCGCGTTGAGGAAGATCGTGGCGTGCCTTCGGTTGGGGAGCCCGGTGAGGGCATCGGTGAGGGCCATCGCCTCGGCATCGGCCCGTTCCCTCCGAAGGAGCTCGCCGAGCACACCCGCGCCCACGCAGACCGCGATGTAGGTTCCGGTAACCCAGAGGAGGAGGGGATAGGTAGGAGCGGGAGCGGGAGCGTGCCAGAGGATCAGCACGAGGTGCACGGACACGAGGACCACCATCCCGAAGGCCAGCCCAAGCGAGGCACCCTGCCAGCCGCGATAGTAGGCGAGAAGGAAAGGTGGAACCAGCGCCGTGAGCCAGAGGAGGACTCCCGGATCCTCGGCGAGCCACTCCGGAGCGATGGTCGCCCCGAGGACCGGAATGGCCAGGGCGAGGAGGGAGAGAACGAGCGCTCGGGGGGGTACGCCTGGCGAATCCTCACGCAGCTCGGTGAGATCGTCGTTCACGAATCCGGACCCGAGGAGGGGCGGGGGCTCCCCGCGGGGAGCCGAGTTGCCAGGAATCATATGTTCCCAGGGGCCCGCGAACAAGCGACAGTCCCCGGGGGCGGGCGCCCGGTCGCCGCAGCCGGGAACGCCCAGGCCCGATCTCCTGTACCACACCGCGGCGGACCGCCAGCCGGGCGGACGCCAAATGGACCTCCCGATCGCGACCACGCCAGGACAGGCGACCCAACATGCCGCACCCGCCCCCGGTCCTCCGAGCCCTCTCGGGGCTCCTCGTCGGCTTCCTCACCGTCTCGTCACAGGCGCTCGCCCAGGCCCCTGCGGAGGCTGCGGCAGGAGACATTCCTTTCGAGGAGTACCGCCTCGACAACGGCCTCCATGTGATCCTCGCCCCGGACGAGGAGTCGACCTCGGTGGCGGTCAACCTGTGGTACGACGTGGGAAGCCGCCACGAACGTCCGGGCCGATCGGGCTTTGCCCACCTCTTCGAGCACCTCATGTTTCAGGGTTCGGAGAACATCGGGCCGGGCGAGCACCCCCAACTCATCGAACGCGCCGGCGGAACGTCGAACGCTTCGATCACGGAGGATCGGACCAACTACTTCCAGACCGTGCCCCCGGAGCGGATGAACCTGGCCCTGTGGCTCGAATCCGAGCGGATGCGGGCCCTCCGGATCACCGAGGAGAACATGAGGCGGGAGGTGGAGGTCGTGAAGGAGGAACGGCGGCTCCGGATCGACAACTCCCCCTACGGCACCACCCAGCTGGCCGCCGGCTACTACGCCGCCTACGACTCGGCTTCCTGCTTCGCCTACGCCCACTCGGTGATCGGCTCCGTCGAGGACCTGGACGCCGCCGAGCTCTCGGACGTTCAGGATTTCTTCGACCTCTATTACGTGCCGGGAAACGCCACCCTCACCGTGGTCGGGGCCTTCGACGAGACGCCGGCCCGGGAGCTCATCGAGGACTACTTCGGCTCGATTCCGGCCGGGGATGCGCCCCCGGACGTCTCCTGTGAAGAGCCCTTCTCGCATCTCCCGGTGGACCAGACCATCCAGGACTCCAATGCCACCTTGCCGGCGATATTCCTTTCGTACGGCACCGTGGAAACCGCCCACGCCGATGCTCCGGCGCTGAGCGTCCTGGGCCGGATCCTGGGGGAGGGTCAGAGCTCCCGACTCCACCAGCGTCTGGTGCGCGGAGAGCAGGTGGCGGTGCAGACCGCGGCGTTCTCGAGCACCCGGCGCGGACCCGGCCTCTTCCAGGTGATCGCGATCGCGAATCAGGGCGTCGAGGCCGAAGCGCTCCTCGTGCTTCTCGACGAGGAGATCGAGCGGGTCCTCGAAGAGGGCGTGGAGACGCACGAGGTTGAACGAGCGCAGAACCAGCTCCGCTCCTCGGTGATCCGGAGCCGACAGACGGTCATGGGACGAGCAGAGGCGCTCCAGTCCGCCAATCACTTCCACGGTACGCCGACGGCGATCCTGACCGCGGTCGAGCGCGTGGCGAGGGTCTCCCCGGAGGATGTGCAGCGAGTGGCACGTGAATATCTCGGGCCTGACAACCGCGCCATCCTCCGTACCGAGCCCGGGTCCGCCACCGGGGAGGAGGATCGATGAACGGCTCGTCGGTGGCTCGTGCCGTCTCCTTTGCCGCGCTTCTCCTCGGCCTGGCCCTTGGACCGGACGGGGCGCTCGAGGCGCAGCAAACGGAGCCTCCAGAGCCCCTCCGCGAGCGCCTCCTCGCCTTCCCGGAGCACGAGGAGTTCACCCTGGACAACGGGCTCCGCGTGATCGTCCTCTCCTACGGTGGGCAGCCCGTGATGAGCGCCCGCCTCTACCTCCCCGGCGGGAGAGCCGGCGAAGCGGCCGGTCAGGCGGGTCTGGCGTCCCTGACCGCGGACGTGATCACGCGCGGCACGACCACGCGCACCGCCGAGGAGATCGCGGAAACGATCGAAGGTGTCGGGGGTTCCCTGTCGGCTTCCGCCGGGCAGGACTTCCTGACGATCTCCGCCACCACCTTGACCGAGCACCGCTCCACCGCCTTCGAGCTCCTCGAGGACGTCGTCGAGCACGCGGTCTTTCCCGAGGAAGAGGTGGAGCTGGCGCGACGCCAGACCCTTTCGGGGCTCCAGGCAGAGCTGGGTCAACCGCAGTCGCTCGCCTCGAGACGGTTCGCGGCGATCGTCTTCGGAGAGGACCATCCCTATGGCTTCCGCGCCACCCCGGAGACGGTCCAGGCGCTCGGCCGGGACGACCTGGTGGAGTTTCGAGATCGGACCGTGCGCCCGGAAGGTGCGCTCCTCGTCGTGGCGGGTCGGGTGGAGCGAGAGGAGATCGAGACCCTGCTGCGCCGCCACCTCGGGGAATGGACTGGAGCGGGGACTCCGCTTCCGGAGCCCCCACAGCCCGAGGAGCGCGACGAGACCCGCATCTATCTGGTCCATCGACCCGGCTCGGCCCAATCGGTGGTCTCGCTTGGGCACCTGGGGATCGAACCTGGCAACCCCGACTACTTCGCGCTCCAGGTGACGAACCGGGTGCTCGGAGGAGGGTCGGACGCGCGTCTCTTCCAGATCCTGCGGGAGGAGAAGGGCTGGACCTATGGTGCATACTCCCAGTTCACCCGCCCCGCCGGCCGGGGACACTTCATGGCACAGGCCGAGGTTCGGCCCGAGGTGACCGACTCCACAGTGGTGGAGATCCTCGACCAGATCCGCCGAATCCGGGAGGAGCCGGTGCCCGCCGAGGAATTGGAGGGCGCGAAGAGCTTTCTCGCGGGAAGCTTTCCGCTGCGCCTGGAGACCGCGGACCAGGTGGCGGGGCAGCTCGCCTCCACCCTTCTCCTCGGATTGCCCCTCGAGCACCTGACCGAGTACCCGGAGCGCATCCGGGAGGTGGACGCGGAGGACGTTCGCCGAGCGGCCGCCCGCTACATCGACCCCGAAGGGGCCGCAGTGATCGTGGTCGGCGACGGAGCCCAGCTCGGCGACCGCCTGGAAGCGCTCGCCCCCGTGGAGTACTTCGACGTCCGGGGCGCACCGCTGGCCCGTGAGGAAGTCCTTGCCGGGGAGGAGGTCGGCTCTTCCTGGGACGGCGAGCGCCTCGAGGAGGGCGAACGCCGCTACGAGGTCTACGTGCAGGGTGAGCCGATGGGGACGGCGGAGTACGCCCTCGAGAGGCGAGACGGCGACTGGCTCTCCCGCGTCCTGATCTCCTCGATGGGTTCTACCCAGGAAACGGTCCTGCGCTTCTCGAGCGACTTCGTCCCGAAGGCGGTCACCCAGGAGGTGTCGCAGGGCCCGATGCAGATTGCCGCGGACCTCGTGGTGGAGGATGGCCGGCTCCTCGGCTCCGTCGATCTCCCCGAAGACCTCGGGGGCCGGCGGGAGTACGACCAGGAGCTCCCGGCCGGGACCCTCTTCCCGGGTATGGAGGAGTACGCATTGGCCGTAGCCGACCTGAAGGAGGGCGTGGACCTCCTCGTGACGTATCTCGACCTCACGCGAGGCGAGACGGTCCGGCTGGAGGCGCGGGTGGTGGGCGAGGAAGAGGTCACGGTGCCGGCGGGAACCTTCGACACGTGGCGGGTGGAGGTCAGCGGGGGAGATACCCCTCTCACCCTCTTTCTGCGCAAGTCACCGCCGCACCTCCTCATCCGACAGGAATTCACCGGGCAGCCGGTCCGCTTCGACCTGATCGCCCTCACCCATCCCTAGGAGCATGCCCGGGTGAGCGGGCGCGGGCACGAGGGGGGTGCGGGGGGCGCCCTGACTGCGGCCCTGGTCCTCTGGGCCGCGGTGGCGGGTCTCGCGATCCTCGGGCCCGACCGGGAGGTCCTTCCCGCAGGGCTGGCCGCCTACACCGTCGCCTTCCTCGCCTTCCTCCACCTCTGGCGCCGGCACGGCCACTTCCTGGACGACGCACGGGTGCTGCTTGGCGGGGCGGTGCTCCTGCGCCTCACCCTCTTCCCCGCCCTCCCCGACCTCTCCGACGACATCTATCGCTACGTCTGGGACGGTTGGCTCCTCTCGCAGGGGCTCGACCCCTACCGCTGGGTGCCGGCCGATCCAGCCCTCCAGCACCTGCATGGCGACCTTCTCTTCCGGGAGATGAATTCACCGGGCTACCGGTCGATCTATCCGCCCCTCTCCCAGCTCGCCTTCCTCCCGGGCGGGTTCGTGTACGGCTGGTTGGGGTGGCCGGCGGGCGCGTACGCCGTGAAGGGAACCTTCCTCCTCCTCGAGATCACGGGGATCCTCCTTCTCCATCGAGCTCTCCTGAACCTGGGCCTGAGTCCGCGGCACCTGGCCCTCTACGCTTTGAACCCGCTCGTTCTGGTGACGGTCGCGGGCGGAGGGCACACCGAGGGGGGACTCGCACTGGGCATCGGCCTCCTCGCACTGGCGGTCGCCGCGGAGCGTACCCGAACGGGATGGATCGGCCTCGCCCTGGCGGGACTTTCCAAGGGCATTCCACTCGTTCTGTCTCCCCTGTTCCTGCGCCTACGAGGTCGTGCCGAGGGGTATCGGAAGGCGCTCGTCGGCGCGGCTCCGGCCGCGCTCCTCGCGGTGCTTCTCGTGTTGCCCTTCCTCTCCCGCGACCTGCCCGGGGCCCTCGCGTCGTCGGCGGACCTCTACGTCCGTCTCTTCGAGTTCAACGCGGGCCTCTACTTCGCTCTGAAGGAGGTTCTGCTCTGGACCACCGGAGAGGACTGGGGACAGCAGCTGGGCCCCGCTCTGCGCTGGGTCTTCCTCCTCTCTGCGATCGGAATCTGGCTGCGATGGCCCGTTCGCTCCCCGACCGACTGGTTCCGGGGCGGCCTGCTCCTGCTGGGGATCTACCTCGTGACCGCCACGACCGTGCATCCGTGGTACCTCAACTGGGGCCTGCTCCTCCTCCCCTTCACCCCTTTTCTCCGCTCCGCCTGGCTCTGGGCCTCCTGGGCCGCGTTCCCGACCTATCTCACCTACGTGGAGATCGACCACGGGCCCCTCGCGGCCCTCTTCTGGTGCGGTGTCGCCCTCTTCGTCCTCCGAGACGCGCGGCCGGGCCTCAAGAGTCTCGCTCTCAGGGTCGCCGGTGCACGCAAGGCACGGCAACTCTCCCCCCACCTGCGCGGCTCGCCCGTCCTCGACCTCGGCTCCGGAGAGGGGTACGTGGCGACGCACCTCGAAGGGGTTCGCGAGGGCTCCCGGAAGGTCTTCCTGGCCGAGCTCGGTCCCCACTTCAGAGTCGAGCTCGCCGGGATCGTCTTCGACGGCCAGCGGCTGCCCCTCGCCGACGGGAGCGTGGACACCGTGGTCCTCTCCCTCGTCCTCCACCATGCCAGGGACCCCCGGACCGTCCTTCGCGAAGCGCTGCGGGTGGCCCGAGCCCGGATCCTCGTCACCGAGTCCTGCTTTCGCTGGGACTGGGAGCGTCGCCTTCTGGAGACGGTCGACCGGAGAGCGAACCGGGGACGGGCCGAGGGAACGATGGACGCGCCCACCGCGCCGCTGGAGTTCAGGCGTGCGGAGGAATGGGAGGAGCTCATCCGCGAGGTCGGCGGCACGATCCTGACCTCCCGGAGGTTGAACCGGGTCGGGCACCGGCACCACCTCTTCGTGATCGAACCTCCGGGGCCCCGCCCGCGCCCCTGATCGATTCGCGCACCCGACGGATCCGCCCACCTGCAACGCCGTTGATGAAGGGGACGGGTGTTGGCTGCGCGCCAGGCAAACGATACGTTCGCTTTCCGTCCTTCGACCCGTGAGACCCATGATTTCGAATCCGAATCCGAGCACCCCGCGACCGAGGTCGGACCAGGCCTCTCTCCAGCCAGGCTCATCACGGACAGGCTCGCTCCGGCAGCCGGGTCTCTCCCGCACGGGTGTCGCCCGGTTCTTCGCGCTCCTCGCCCTGTCGGCATCCATCGGATGCGATCCCGATTCCCAGTCCGCAGAGCGGAT
>SLCK01000140.1 GCA_007125845.1 Gemmatimonadota bacterium | reverse complement strand
TGGAGCCTCCGTGGCCCGCGCGCTCGAGCGCTTTGCCACCAGCCGCCCTGACGAAGCCTCTGACGTGCGGCCCTTGTTCGGGAAACGCCTCGGGCGCCGACTGGTCGTCCCCGCCGCCGGGCTCATCCTCCTCCTCGTCGGCTCGGGAATCCTGCTCTCCCGACAGAGCCCCCGTCTCATGGAGGCCCGGGGCTTCGCGGGCGAGGCCTTCTCTCCTCGGGGTGAGGTGCTCGTCCCTGCCTTTCAGGTGCCGGAAGATCTGGATGAGCTCGCACTGGCCACCCGGGAGGCCCTCCTCGTCGACCTTCAGCAGTCGGGCTTCGTGCGGGTCCTTCCGCGCGTCCGAGTCGAACAGACCCTCGGCCTCATGGCGCTCCCCCCGAACACCTCCCTCGAAGGAAGTCTCGCCCTCGAGGTGGCCGAGCGCGCCGGGGCCGGAGTAGTCCTCGAGACGACCCTGGCCCGGGCCGGCAACCGAACCATCCTTGCATCGCGGGGCCTGGACCCTCGATCCGGCGACGAGCTCTTCGCTGTACGCACCTCCGCCGGGGATCGGGGCCTCCTTGGCGCAGTTGAGCGTCTCTCCCGCGAGATCCGTCGGCGCTTGGGAGAGGCGGCTGAATCCCTGGCCGAGAGCCACCCGCTACCGCAAGTCACCACCCCGTCGCTCGAGGCACTCAGGCTCTATGCCCTGGCCGAGCGCGCCATGGTCGACGACCCCTTCGAGGTGCCCCGCTACCTGGAGGCGGCGCTCGCAATCGACCCGGCCTTCGCCATGGCGCATCGCCTTGCGGCGGCCTCGGGTGTCAACCGCATGCGATTCGAGGAAACCACCCGCCATCTGTCCCTCGCCTGGGAACACCGGGAGCGGCTACCGGACCGTGAGCGCTGGCTCGTCGAGGCAGCCCACGCCTCGGAGACACTTCACGACCCCCTTCGCGCCGAAGCCCTCTACGAACGGATCGTCCTCCGCTTTCCGGACGAATTCCTTGCCTGGACCAACCTGGCGAACACAAGGCTGTCCTGGCTGAAGGATCCGGAAGGAGCCGTTGGCGCCCTTCAGGCATCCCTGGACCTGGATGCGGATCGGCTCCAGGCCCTGCCCGTCGCGGCACAGACCGCCCTCGTGCTCGGAGACCTGGGCCAGGCGGATGCCTTGATGGCCCGGGCGGAAGGGCCCTCCTTCGAGGCCGTCCGCGCACGCTGGGCGGTGACACGGGCCTTCTGGCTTGACGACTCGTCAGGGCTCCGGGAGGCCTGTCGCTCCCTCCTCGACGCCGGCTTCCCGCCAATGCCCCAGGCCGATGACCGCGAGGTATGCGGGAGCATGCTCCTCGTACAGGGTGACTTTGAGCTCGCAAAGGCCTCTCTCGACCCCCTCGTGGAGCACTACACTCGACAGGAGAGCTTCCGGAACCTCGCCAGCGTTCTGCATGCACTGGCCTACATCGACCTTGCCCAGGGCGACACGGCGCGCGCTCGGGCGCGCTTCGACGAAGCGCTCGACCGTGCGCCCGCCGATCGGTTCGGCGAACCGGACAGGTTCATCTTCCGTACGAACCTTCAGGTGCCCGCTGCCCTCATGGGCTGGCCCGACCTGGTCGCGCGTATCGGCGAGGCCTACCCACCCTTCCCGGACTCGGACCACCTCCTGGGTCGAGGTGGCGAGCACCTGGTGAGGGCGGCGCTCGCTCTTGAGCGGGGCGATGGCCTCGCAGCCCTGGAGGCCCTGGAGGCTTCGTTTCCCCCGGGGATCATGGCGCTGGGTTGGCGTACCTTTGACGAGCTTCTCCGGGCCATGGCGTTCGAACTGCTCGGAGACCCCGACATGGCGCGGCTTCACTACAGGGAGGCAGCGCATCGGGGTTGGGCCGGGTTTGCCGGACTCACGAAGGATCGCCTGCACCTCCTGCCCGCGGCAGAAGGTCTGGCCCGGCTGGGCGAGCTGCCTTAGAAGTCCATGTCCCGAAGCAGGACTCCAGCCGCGAGCTCTCCCGAGACGAGACTGGGAGGCATGCCCGGCCCCGGGACCGTGAGCTGCCCCGCGAAGTAGAGCCCACGGACGCGCGACGAGCGAAGGCTGGGCTTGAATGGCCCGGTCTGACGCAGGGTGTTGGCGAGCCCGTATGCGTTTCCCCGAAAGGCGCCGTAATCGGCCTCGAAGTCGCGCATGGCATAGCTTCGCTTCACGATCAGGCGCTCGCGAAGGGGAAGGCCCACGTGGGCTTCAAGGCGCTCCATCACCCCGGAAAAGACATCCTCCCGGGCCGCGTCCGAATCTTCGAGCCCGGGAGCCAGAGGCACGAGGATGAAGACGTTCGATGCCCCGGTGGGCGCCACGGAGGGGTCCGTGACGGATGGGGCGCAGACGTAGAAGAGCGGCGCCCGAGGCCACGCCGGACGCCGATACACCGCGTCCATGTGAGCCTTCAGGTCCTGGTCGAAGAAGAGGGTATGGTGAGGGAGGTCGCCTACATCACCCCGAATTCCGAGGTAGAAGAGGAGGCTCGAGGGACTCATGGTACGGCGATCCCAGTAGCGTTGAGTGTATTGCCGATGCTCGGGCCCCAGGAGCTCCTGCTCCACATGGTGGTAGTCTGCCGTGGCCAGAATTGCATCGGCCGTTCGAACCCCCTGCACTCCGCGAAGCTCGACCCCCACGGCCCGACCTTCCCGGACCCGAATCCGGTCGACGCGGCTCCCGAAACTGAACTCCACTCCCTCGTCCCTGGCGACCCGCACCATGGCCTGGATGATCCGGTGCATCCCCCCCATGGGATACCACGTTCCAAGTGCCATGTCCGCGTAGCTCATCAGGCTGTACATCGCCGAGGTCTTCTTCGCCGATGCCCCCAGGAAGAGCACGGGCCACTCGACCAGACGCGCCAGCCGCTCGGTCCGGAAGAAGCTGCGGGCATGGCTGGCCATGGATCGGAGCATTCGCATCCGGACAACCTCCGCAACGAGGCGGGGATCCACGAACTCCCGAACCGTGAGGCTGGGCCGGAAGAGGTAATCGGAGTTCGCAGCCTCGTAGATCTTGCCCGTCTCCTGGAGGAAGCGGTCGAGGGCGGCCCCTGCCCCAGGCTCCACCGATTCGAAAGCCTCGCGCAAAGCCGCGACCCCGGCGGGAACGTCCCAGACCGTCGAATCGCACCGGAATGCAGCTCCTTCGTCCTGTCCACCGGTTGACGGCCGTAATGAGGGAGAGCCCTCAACCCCCGGCCACACAACTCGATAGCTCGGGTTCAGACGGTGAAGGTCGTACAGGTCGGACACTTCATGTCCGAAGGCCCGAAAGAAGCGCTCGAACAGGTCGGGCATCCAGTACCAGCTCGGGCCCATGTCGAAGCGGAACCCCGATTCCGACCAGGTCCGGGCTCGCCCACCGGGCTCGTCATGCCGCTCGAGCACGGTGACCCTCGCACCCCCACGGGCCAGGTGGGCCGCCGCGGCCAGACCCGCGAACCCCGCCCCGATCACGAGCACCTCCCTCATGCTGCAACCCCCGGTGAGCCGGCGGTCGCGGCGAGGCTCGGGTCGACGATGGGGTCCGGCACCACGAAAAGGGACGGACGAACCCGGGAAGGCGGTCGGCGAGGTTCGGCAGGCGCCGAACTTCGCCGGCTCCGCACTACCCGTCGATCCGGGTTGACACCCGTGCGGCCGCCGAAGCAGGGGCCGAGCCTGCCACGGCGGGGGCTCCGACAGTTCCCGATCCCTCGAAGAGGGAACGGCTTGCGGAGGCGGCGAAGGCTGACAGACTCACCGGGTAGAGGATGTATGCAGCGAGAAGGAGGCCGGCGGCTTCGAGAAAGAAGATACCGGGATAGACGATCTGAGGCGCAAGAAGACCACTCCCGATGAGAGCCGTGTGGATCGCACCGCTGCCAAGAGAAGAGAGGGCCAGGCCGAACGCCTGTGCCACACCCCAGAGCCCCATGTACATCCCCGTGGCTCCCTCGACCGTCATCTCCATCATGAGAGCGAGCGCCCCCACGTTGAAGATGCCGGTGAAGAACCCCATCCCGAAGAGCGTCGGG
>SLCK01000086.1 GCA_007125845.1 Gemmatimonadota bacterium | reverse complement strand
TGGCCTCCCTGGGCCTCGGCCTCGGGTCGGTGCTCTCTCCGACCATCGCGGAGTATGGACAGGTGGCGAGCCTCGGGCTGGGACTTCTCTTCCTGAGCTACAGCCGGAGTCACGAGACTCAAGCGGATGATCTCGGCTTTCACTATGCGCTGGACAGGGGCTATGACACGCGTGAGATGGGCAAGGTATTCGAGATGCTCCGACGGGATGCCCAGTTGGCCGGAGTCGGCCGACTTCCGGAGTGGCAGTCCTCCCACCCCGATCCCGGAAACCGGATCCAGGACGTGCAACGAATGGTGGCCGCATCGTCGGAGGACTTCGGCGCCAAGAGGATCGGAGAAAACGAATTTCTCCGACGTCTCGACGGAATGGCCTACGGGGTGGACCCCCGGGCCGGGTACTTCCGGGGATCCCTCTTCCTACATCCCGACCTTCAGTTCGTGCTGGAGTTTCCTGACGGTTGGGCGAAACAGAATGCCGCCGACGCAGTCACGGCCATCAGCCCAAATCGGGATGCGGTGATCCAGCTGCGGGCGGCCCAGGGAAGCGCGGCTGATGCCGCTCGTCGATTCCTCGAGCAGGACGGACTGCAGGCAGGCCCCCCCCCGTCCACCGGCACGATCCACGGGAACCGTGCGGTGACTGCCGAATTTGCCGCCCAGGGTGGCCAGAACGAGTCGGTGCGCGGAATCGTGACCTTCATCGAGTACGGAGGCGCCACGTGGGGGATCCTCGCCTACACGGTGGCCGACCGATTTGCATCGTACAGTCCGGCCTTCTCCCGGTCGCGGGACAGTTTCCAACGCCTCACGGATCCTGCCGCGCTGGCGGCTCAGCCGTTGCGCGTGCGGATCGATGAGGCTCCGCGAGCGATGTCGCTGCAGCAGTTCAACTCGGAGATGCCCTCGAGCATCCCGATGGGGGAGCTCGCCCTCATCAATGGGCTGGACGAAACCGCTCAATTGCGCGCCGGCCAGCTCATCAAGCGAGTGACAGGCACGGTGATGTCCGGTGGAAACTGAATCCCAGGCTGGGGGCGAACATCTCGGAATGGCGAGCGGGGGCGGGGCCGATTCAACAGCGCACAGCCGGCGGTGGGGATCGGTCAGCGACCGGAACGTCCGGCGCCTGAACGTGCTCGTGGCCGCTGTCGGGATCGTGGTCTTGTTGCCTCTCATGGGGTTGATCGCGCTTGCGGTGAGGCTGACCTCGTCCGGTCCGATCCTGTACTCCCAGGAGCGTGTGGGGCGCGACCGTCGCCGGAGTCGGAGACAGGAGAGCCGCCGTGGACAAGCGGATCCGGACATCAGCCTACGAGAACACGATGCGGGCGGCCAGGTCTTCACGATGTACAAGTTCCGGACCATGTCCGCCCGTTCGAGCGAGAGCGGGTCGCGAGAGGTCTGGGCCACTCCCGAGGATTGCAGAATCACGCCCGTGGGAGCAGTCCTCCGCGCGTACCGTCTCGACGAAATCCCCCAGCTTTTCAATGTCCTTCTCGGGGACATGAATGTGGTGGGCCCCCGTCCCGAGCAGCCAGCGATCTTTCAGGAGCTCAGGGGCCAGGTGGAGAGGTATCCCGAGCGACAGATCGTGCTCCCGGGAATCACCGGATGGGCCCAGGTAAGTCATCCCTACGACCAGTCCCTCGACGACGTGCGCAGGAAGGTCGAGTTCGACCTGGAGTACATCCGCCGCCGGTCCCCGGTGGAGGATCTCAGAATCATGGCACGAACCCTTCCCGTTATGGTCGGGCGGCAGGGCTCTCTCTGAGAGACTGACGCCAAAACCGAGCTATTCCTCAATGCCTGGAAACAACCATGCCAAGCCTCACCAGAGCCATACATTCCAAGAGAAGTAGGAATCCGTTCTGCGCCGCCCCAAGATCGGTGCGGCGTGCTGGGCTCATGGCGGTGCTTCTCGGGGTGGGGCTCACCACGGCCTCATGCGCGTCCTGGGGCCACCGGGAGACGGGCGCGACTGTGGGTGCTGCAGCAGGCGGAGCCGTTGGCGGCGTGATCGGAACCCAGACCGGATCGACTGCGCGAGGCGCCATCATCGGGGCCGTCGTCGGCGGCGCTGCCGGAGCCGTCATCGGGCATCAGATGGATAGGCAGGCGGAGGAACTGGAGGGCGAGGTTCCAGGCGCAATTGTCGAGCGGGTTGGGGAAGGCATCCACATCACGTTCCCTTCGGGTCTCCTTTTCGAGTTCGATTCGCATGCCATCCGTCCTGACGCAGCGGCGCACTTGCGCCAGCTCGCCGTCAGCCTTGGGGAGTATCCGAACACCGAGGTCCTCATTGTGGGCCATACGGACTCGGTCGGGAGCGACTCGTATAACCACGGCTTGTCCGTTCGGCGTGCTGAAGCGGCGCGGGACTATCTGATGGCCCAGAACGTTTCGGCGGAGCGGCTCCACGCCTCCGGTCGAGGAGAGTGGGAGCCGTTGGCGACGAATGAAACTGCAGCTGGCCGTCAGGCGAACCGCCGTGTCGAGGTGGCGATCTTCGCCGGCGAGGCGGCCTCCGGTTCAAGGTGAAGATCCGACGGGTGTAGCCAAGATGCGGCCCAGCCCGAATGATTCCGGACGGAGCGCCCGTCCCCGGACCGCGCCATGACCGCACCAACGTTGCGACTGGACGGGTGGGTCACCCTTCTCGGGGTGCGCCGGCCCCCTCCGCTCCCGTCCGCACCACGGAGGTGGAGGGCTGTGTGGATCTTCCTCCTACTCATTCTGTTCTGGACTCTGGCCTTGCCAGGGCGAGCCGTCGCGCAGGACCCAGCGATGGCCCTGGCGTCGTGTGATGGGAGAACGGTCACCGAGATCGTCATCACCCCACGTGATCCTTCCTTTCTGTCCTTCCCACCAGTTCTGCGACCCCTTGCCCGTGGGGTGGGTCTGCACCATGCGACTTCGAAGAAGGAGATGATCAGCGGCTTCCTCTTGCTGGCGGAAGGGGAGCCGTGCACGGAGCGGAGGCGGGCCGAATCGGAACGGATCCTGCGGCTTCAGCCCTTCCTGGCGGATGCGAGCGTCCGAGCCTTGTCGGATTCGAGGGACGGCGTGCGCGTCGAAGTGGAGACCGTCGACGAGATTCCGACCGTGTTTGGAATGCGGGTCCGCAACTTTCTGCCTTCAGCGATTCGCTTCGGAAACGGCAATGTGGACGGACGAGGCCTGTACCTGGCCGGGAATGTTCGGCGGGGATTCGCATACCGGACAGGTGTGGGGGTAGACGCTACGGCGCACCAGGTGTTCGGCCAACCATACAGGCTCTCGCTCGAGGCCGAACGCGCACCCTTCGGGAGGACGTTCGCCGTCGCCCTGGGTCACCCGTTCTTCACCGACCTCCAGCGGACTGCCTGGCATGTGGGGTTCAGCGACGTGAACCGCCACGTCACCTTTGTTCCCCCGACGGGTGACAGACTCTCACTCGGGGTGGAACGGAGGTTCTGGGACGCTGGAGGTGTGCGCCGGGTGGGCCTCGGTCGCTACAGCGCATTCGCGGGAGTCCTGTTGACGGCCGAAACCGTGGTCCCCGCGAGCGTGGCGGTCGTCGTCTCGGACTCGGGGCTCGTCGCAGACACGACCGGTGCGCTCGGACTTCCCTTTCCTGGCTACCGCAATCTGCGATCGAACCTGGTTGTCGGAGTGCGTGCGCTCTCATTCAGGACAGTCCATGGCTTCGACGCACTCATCGCCGTCCAGGATGTGGCGACGGGAGTCCAGCTCGGCACCGTAGTGGGGCGAGGAACGTCCCGTTTCGAGGACCATGACGACGACGTGTTCGTTGCCGCCGACCTGTACGCGGGCCGGGGTTCGGTTTCGTCCTTCGCCGCGTTTCGGGTCGAAGGTGAAGCCCGCCGCGATCCGGTAACGGACCGCTGGGATTCGCTGGTGGGTAGCGGCCGACTGGCGTGGTACCTCAAGCCTGCCGACGCACATGTCCTGATCGGGAGCATCGAGTTCAGTGGTGCGTGGAGGCAGCGGGTACCCTTCCAGCTCATGCTTGGTGACCGCGAAGGCGGGGTTCGTGGCTATGCCGCCTCGCGCAGCGCCGGCGCGACGCGGACAGTTGTCCGCCTGGAGGAGAGATGGGCCATCGGACGACTGACCCGCCACGGATCATTTGGCCTTTCGGGCTTTGCGGATGCGGGGTGGGTCCGGGCGGGCGACGCGCCGTTCGGGACCGATAGTGGGGTGAAGGCAGGAGTGGGAGTGGGGCTGCTCGCGGCCTTTCCACCCCAATCGCAGCGGCTGTGGCGAGTCGATTTCGCGGTTCCGGTTGGTTCGGATCCGGATGCGGGGTGGGAGGTTCGACTTACGAGCACCGGCACACGACACTTCTGGAAGGAACCGGATGACCTGGCCCGCGGACGAGCCGGCGCAGCCCCGTCGACGATCTTCGGTTGGCCCTGATGGCCGATCAGATCCTCGGACCCAGGAAATGGTAGGTATAGCCCTCCTCCGGGCTCCCCTGGAATGCAACCTCGCCGTACCCCTCCTGCGCACCCGCCGCCGAGTGCAGGGTCGTCCATCCGAGCAGCGGTTCGGCGCCGTCCAGTCCAAGATGGGTCAGGAAGGCCTGGCCTGCCACACCCTCTGGCTACCTCTGCACGACCTGACGTGAAGAACCGATCCACTCACCAGCGGGCCGCCACACCCCTCGCGTCCACATGCAGGAAGGGGCCGCGCACGCTATTGGCCCGGTAGAGGGATAGGCCTCCCGGTCGCACGTGGGGTTCACCTCGCGCCTCGACCCGCTCGATGATGTCGACGAGGACTCGAGCGTCGGCCTCTCCTCCCCGACCGTCTCCGGTCAGGTCGTCCATCCAGCCATCGCCCGATTCGTCTATGAAGACATCGGCAGCATCGCCCCAGAGATGGCGGCTCCCGTCTGTGGTGTTTCCGATCGCCCGGTTGTAGTGCGGGGTCCGGAAGGCGGACATGACGTGGAGCGTGCGCGCTTCGATCCCCGAGGCTTTCACCTCCTCAAGAATCGCCTCCAGCTTCAGCAGGAGGGGCTCGGAAAGGGCGAGATAGCGCGGCTGTCCGGGCTGGTGCGGAAGGAATTGCCTCAGGGTGAACCCGGGCGCTACCCGCAAGTCGAGCACCTCCTCGGAGGCTTCCACGAATCCCGGTGGAGGCGCGGTGCCGGTGGGTGCCCGGTACTCCCCCACCTGGAACCCGTTCAGGTGACCGTCGCTCGCCTTCTCAAAGGGATGGAGCACGAAGACGTTCAGGCTGATGGCGTCCCCGTCGCGTGGTGACTCCACCCGCAGCGCAACGGGCCCCGGCTCCACGGGCGCGGTCCACATCCAGACTCCGGGCGTCTCCGGAGGCTCGATTCCGGCCGAGGAGCGGAGACGGAACTCCTCGGAGGTTCCCTCGCCCCAGACCTCGTCCAGCTCGATGCGGAGCCGCTCACCCGGGCGGGCGGTCACCGCCAGGACCCGATAGGGGATGGTCAGGTCCCGGACCCGGATTCGGAAGGAGGCACGCGCCCGTCGGCTGTAGGGACCGAAGTCCATCTCGGCGGGAAGCCTGGCCCCGGCCGGAGCAATGGGTGCATCCCTGACCAACTCGAGCGGGAGTCCCCCGAAGGGATCGTCGTTCGGGTCGGCGGGGGCCTCAGTCGGATGTGTCGGGGAGGTTCCCGGAGCCGGACGATCCACGAGCTCGGGCGCGGGGGGCTGCCCCGCGGTCATGGTATTGAGCTGTGGAGCGGGTGCCGCGCTCAGGAAGAAGAAGGAGCACAGGGCAGACACGCCCACCAGTCGAATGATCACAGGTCAATCGGGTGAGATAGGATCGGAATCGGCCTGGATCCGGCCGAGAGAACGGGTGCCTTCATCCCAGCCCAACGGGGAGGCCGAAGGCGGGGACCGGGCACGAACCCTCGGGGCCGAGTGGATCGGGGCCGGTTCGCCAGGCGAGGGTTCGGATCGTTTCTCCGTCTTCGAGGGCAGTGAACGCGGGACCGTCCCGGTTGTAGATGTCCTCCCGGAAATGGAGCGTCCCTGCCTCGTCGACAAAGGCGGTCCAGTACTCGATGTGGACCTCGTACGCGGTAGTCAGGGGAACGTGGCGCTCGACACCCAGTTCGATCACCTCGTCGATCCGATCGCGGGTCCACCTCGGATCGGCGCTGAGGAGGTGTTCGGCAAGCTCGAGCGGGCGCTCGATCCGTACGCACCCCGAGCTCAACGCCCTACGGGCTTGATTGAAGAGCTCCCGGTTGGGCGTGTCGTGGAGGTAGACGTTGTGTCGGTTCGGAAACATGAACTTGACGTGTCCCATCGCATTGTGCGCTCCGGGTTCCTGACGCAACCGGAAGCGGGCGTTGAACTCCGATCCCGTCATCGCCGACCACTGCACCGAGCTCGGATCGACCCTTCGTCCGGTCGCCTGCTCGAGGAGAACGAGGCGCTCCCTTTCCAGATGTCCAAGGTCGGCCTGGATCCGGGGGAACTGGTCGCGGGCGGCGATCCCCGGGGGGACGTGCCAGTACGGGGAGAGGACCAGGTACGTCATGCGTGCCGCAAAGATCGGGGTGGGGCGTCCAGGCTGGCCCACGATGGCCCTCAATCGGAAGCTCTCTTCGCCATGGTCGACGACGTGCACCCGGAAGTCGGGGACGTTCACGAAGATGTAGTGATCGCCGGGTTCGTCGGTGAAGGTCCGCTGGCGTTCGCGGTTGACGATGAGCTGCTCCAACCTTCTGGCCGCCGATACGTTGAGCTGGACGAGCGTTGCCGGGCCGACCCTGGCGTCGACCTCGAGGCCGTGCGTACGCTGGAATTCGCGAACTGCCGCCTCCAATGCGTCATCGTAGAGCTGCGGGTCTCCGGGGTCGGAGGCGGTCGCGGAAAGGTGTCCGGAAGTCTGCAGCCGACGTCTCAGGAGCTCCACCCTGGGGGAGCGGTCTCCGGGGTCGAGCGTGGCACCGCTTGGGATCGGCTCCCAACCTCCCTCCTCCACAATGAGCCGATACGCCTCTATGGCCTCGTCGAGCGCGGCTCCGGGGTCGGCGTCCCGGGCCTCGGAGGGCGACGCGCCGGCGAGGCATACGGCAAGTGCGAGGGCGAGAGCCGGTCGCCCCCCAAAGCGAATCCAGGATCTCATCCCGAGCTTCCTGCCGGCGGGTGTTGGCCCTGCACCTGTTCCCGGAGCTGCCCGGACCGTCGGTGTTCCCGGGACTCGCCGCCGAACTCCGCCGCGTAGGCGGCAGCGATCTGCTTCATCAGGTGGGGGCCCGTGAAAATCATGCCCGAGATAAGGTGCACGAGATCGGCACCAGCCTGAAATTTCTCGACCGCGTCGTCGGGAGAGAGGATTCCTCCGCAACCGATCAGGGTGAATCGGTCCCCATAGCTCTCCCGAGTGCGGGCCAGCAGTTCGGTGGAGGGTCCATGACAGGGGCGTCCAGAGAGCCCTCCCCTGTAGCTCGGGGGCGCCTCGTCGGGATGCTCGAGGCTGCCGTAGTCCTTGTTCAGGTTTCCGATCACCAGGCCGTGCAGGCCGAACTCCTCGACCACGTCCACCAGCCGACGGAACTCGTCCCAGCCAGGATTGATGGGCATCTTGGCGTACATCGGCCGATCGTGCTCCACCCGTGAAAGGCGTCCGAGGAGTCGTCGCAGCCGGGCGGGTTCTGCGAAACTCTCTCCTCCGTGGACGTTCGGGCATGAGATGTTGATCGTGTAGAAGTCCCCGATGCGCGTCTCTACCAGGTGCTCCAGTGTGCGTGCGTAGTCCTCGACTCCTTCGGCCTCGCCCGCCACGGACTCCAGGTTGCTCCGAGCGATGCTGACCCCGACCACGAAGTCGTCGGGGGTCCGTACGGTCGCCAGCCGTTCGGCGATAGCCTCGACCCCTTCGTTCTTGAGGCCCTTGTTCACGACGATCGCGCGGGATCGAATCAAACGCCGCATTCGTGGAGGGGCGTTCCCTTCCGTTGGAAGTGCGGTGACCGATCCCACCTCTACCCCTCCAAATCCCATCCATGGCAGGACAGAGGCGAGACGACCATTGTAGTCGAAGCCCGCCGCCATGACGATCGGGGTCCGGTAACGGAGCCCGTCAACCGTGACGGACGCATCCTCACGGGGGTACCCGTACATCGCCGAAATCAGCGCCCGGCCGACGGGGATTCGACCCAGCGTTTCTCCCAGGTCGACGAACTGGTCATGGACCTTCTCGGGATCGAACCGAAAGAGCAGAGGCTTGAGGGCTCGACCATAGAGGAGGGGTAACATCGTAGTGTCTCTGTCTTGGAAGACGTTGAGAAAACAGGAGGCAGGTTGTCAGCGTCTACCCGGGGTGGCCTATTGCGTGCCACCGTGGCCCGGGTCTTCCGATGTTCGCCGGGGTCGGCAAGCCCCACGATTCGAATCCTCAACCGAGAGGTCCCCCCCGGGGCCGTGCGCCTATTGATCTGCATGGGGCATCCCCATTCAATTAGAGTCATGATCCAGAATCAGAAAGAGTCGAAGGGGGCGGAGGACCGAGTTGCCGTCGGAAGGCGGGCGTACGTGGAGACGTACGGGTGCCAGATGAACATTTCCGACGGGGAGCTCATGGAGGGAGTCCTCTCTGCGGCCGGCTACTGCATCGTATCGGCGCCCGAGGAGGCGGACGTCGTCCTCGTGAACACCTGTGCGATTCGGGAGCACGCGGAGCGGCGAGTGCTTGGTCGGGTCTCGCAGCTGAACGGCCTGAAGAAGGTGCGGCCCGAGCTCGTCATCGGGGTGACGGGGTGCATGGCTCAGCGGATGGGCACATCCCTCCTCGAGAAGGCTCCATACGTCGACCTCGTGATGGGCCCCGACGCATACCGGACGCTCCCGGCCCAGCTCGAACGGGTGAGGAGCGGGGAAGTTTCGTCGTCTACGGATCAAGGTCTGGACGTGCTCCTCGAGGGTGCGCCCGATCCCGACCGCAGGCGCCCAGCGGGCGCAGGAAGGTTCGCCCGCCAGGCACCCATGCCCGGAGGGGGCAGGGGCAAGAAGCGACTGCAACTCGCAGTGCTGGATCTGGACTCCGAGGAGAATTACGAGGGGCTCGAGCAGCGGAGGACCTCCAGGGTCGCCGCGTGGGTCCCCATCCAGAGGGGGTGCGACCACCGTTGCACCTACTGCATCGTTCCGTATGTGAGAGGCGATGAGAAGAACCGGGATCCGGGCGAGATTCTGACCGAAATCCGCCATCTCGCCGAGCGCGGGCTCACGGAGGTGACCCTCCTCGGACAGACCGTCAACTCCTATCGCCATGGGGATTGGTCCTTTCCCCGCCTCCTCAGGGAGGTGGGTCGCGTGGACGGAATCCGGAGGGTCCGCTTCACCTCGCCCCACCCGAACGACGTCAGCGATGAGCTGATCGAAGTGATGGCGACCGAGCCCGCGGTGTGCGAGCACCTGCACCTGCCCGCACAGTCGGGCAGCGACCGGGTCCTGCGCCGGATGGTCCGTCGCTACACCGCGGGGAGCTTTCTCGAGAAGGTGGAAAAGGTCCGAGACGCCATTCCCGACGTTGCCTTGTCGACCGACATCATCGTGGCCTTCCCGGGGGAGACCGAGAAGGATTTCCACGAGACTCTCGAACTCATGAGGACCGTTCGGTTCCACGAGGCCTTCACCTACAAGTTCTCGCCGAGGGAGGGGACGCCTGCCACGCGGCTTCCGCCGGAGGACTTCGTGCCCGAGGACGAGGCCCAGCATCGGTTGGAAGAGTTGATCCGGGTCAGCCGGGAGATCCGGGCGGAACTGGCACGGTCCGAGGTCGGTCGCACCGAGGAGGTGCTGGTCGAAGGAGAGGCGCGCGATCCCGGGCACCTCCTGGGTCGCACCCGCCGAAGCCAGGTGGTCGCCTTCCCTGAAGAGGGTCGCAGCATTGGAGACTACGCGCTGGTGCGGCTGACCGGCACCACGGGTGCGACCTTCCGGGGCCGCGTCCTGGACCGGGCGGCGCGGGCGGCTTCCGCGTGAGCCGTTTCACCGGGGTCGCCGGTGTGCTGTTGGTCCTCGTTCTTGTCATGACCTTCGCCCGATGGAACGGAGGGGAGCGGGTCACCGTCGATCTCGGGTTCACCACCTTCTACCGCGTCCCCCTCACCTATGTCGCCTTCGCGAGTCTCTTCGTAGGTATGTTGGTCATGCTGGTCGCCGGGATCCACTCGGACCTGAAGGTGCGGCGGCTCCTGCGCGACCGGCTGGAAGAGGAAGGTCGGGAGGAGCGGGAGCGGATCGACCGCTACCAGCACGACCTCTTCGCTCCGCGAGCCGACAACCCGGGAGAGGGAGAGAAGCCCTGACACCACACCGGATTCGGACGGGCGGCGGCCTATCGCCCTGACCCGCCTCCCCCCGGTCACCTGGGTGGCGCTCGGCCATGCAGCCGGCATCGCCCTCACACTCTCCGGCGTTTCCCTTCCGCGGACGCTTCTCCTCGCTGTTCTCGCCCCGACGCTCTTCCTGCTATTCCGACGCCCGTGGCCCCACGGTGCCCTGCTCGTGTCCGTGCTGGCCGGTTGCCTCGCTGGATCGGCCTCGGAGCGGTCCGAGTCGAGGGACTGTAGGCTTCATCTGCCGGAGGTGTGGGAGGGGGAGGTGGTGGGCCGATTCCTCACCCGTCCGATAGAGAGTTCCAGCCTCCCGTTCCGGATCGAGGGGGGCGCACCGAACGGCTGCGAGGCGGTCGTCCGGGCCCTCCTCCCCCCCGGGAGCCATCTCCCCCGTGCTGGAACTCGGATCCGGATGCCCGTGCGCTGGGAAGGGAGAGACTACCCCCGACCCGGCCTCGGGGAGTGGTCGGGCCGGCTCCGCGCCACTGGGGACTGGAGCGTGGTCGGGGGGGGCGGAGTCATCGGGGGAGCTCTCGCCCTCCGCGGCGGAATCCAGCACCGGATCGCCCAGCTCTGGGGGGAGGACTCGGCGCCCATGGTGGAGGCGATCGTGCTCGCCCGGAGGGAGCATCTGGATCCCGAGGTCAGGGAAGCCTTCGCCCTTTCGGGCACGGCGCACCTGCTCGCGATCTCGGGATTTCACGTTGGAGTGGTGGCGGGGCTCCTCCTCGGACTTCTTCGATTGGGCAGGCTGGGGCCGCGCCGTTGCGAGGCAGGTGCCGTGGCCGGGTGCTGGTTGTATGTGCTGGGAATCGGAGCCCCGGACGCGGCCGTCCGGGCGGCGCTCCTCCTGACCCTGCTCGTCGGAGCGCGACTCAGGGGGCAGCCCGTGGTGGCTGCCGGGGCTCTCGGCACGGCATTTCTCCTCCTCCTCTGCATCGATCCCGGCTGGCTGAGCTCGATCGGGTTTCAACTCTCCTTTGCCGGCACGGCGGGCCTCGTCTTTATCCGAAAGCCCCTGTCCGGTGCGGTCGACCGAGCTTGGCGCCGGATCACACGCATGCCTCCACCTCGGCGTCGGGACGACCTCGGGAGCCGGCTGGTGAAGGGGGGGACGGACGGGCTGGGGGTGGGGATTGCCGCCACCCTGCCGACGCTGCCCCTCCTGGCCTGGCATTTCGACCGTTTCTCCCTGCTCGGGATTCCACTCACCCTTGCCGTCGCTCCGATCGTGGCCACCGCGATTCCGGGGGTCGGCGCCAGCCTCCTGCTCTCCCTCCTTCCAGGCGGACTGGGTGGATTCCTCGCTGGTGGGACCGACGTCCTTCTGGGGGGAACGAGGCGTCTGGTGGTGGGGAGCGCATCCCTCCCCGGCGCCTCTCTCTGGGTCTCCCGGCAGGAGCTCGTGGTCGGGATGTTCGCCGGCCTCGCAACCCACGTCCTCCTCGGCCGCATCCGGCCGGGTCGGATCCGTGCGCCCGTTCGGAGAACCGGTGCGTCGGGAGTGGCGGCAACCCTCTTGCTCCTCCTTCCACTCTTCCCCCGGGGCGGGGCGCTGGAGGTGCATGTCGTCGACGTTGGCCAGGGAGACGCAGTGGCGCTCCGATATCCCTCCGGAAGCTGGATCCTGATCGACACGGGGCCAAGGAGCCCATGGTTCGACGCGGGAGAGCGTCGGGTGGTGCCGTACCTCCGGCGACACGGCGTCCGTACTCTGGAGGCCGTCGTCCTGACCCACCCGCACCTGGATCACATCGGTGGGGCGCCGGCGGTTTTCTCCGCCCTCGGGGTGCGCGGGGTCCTCGATCCGTCTCGTGCCCAGGGATCCCGACCCTATCTGGAGGTGATGGAAGCGGCGTCCGAGGCGGGAATCTGGTGGTGGCAGGGGATCGAGGGACGCAGCTTCGACCGGGACGGAGTTCGCGTGGAGATCCTCCATCCCGACTCTGCGACTCTCGCCGACCCGGTCCTCACGGACCCGAACGACCTCTCCATCGTGCTTCTCGTGCAGTGGGGAGATGCCGCCGTGCTCCTCACTGGAGACGCACCGGTGGAGGTGGAACGGCGAATTCTCGACAGGCTCCCCAGACTGGCGGTGCTCAAGGTTGGCCACCACGGGAGCCGCACCTCCACCTCGATGGAGCTTCTCGAGCGCACCGATCCCCGAATGGCGGTGATCCCCGTCGGGGATGGCAACCAGTTCGGCCACCCTCACCCGCTCGTATCCGACCGCCTGGCTCGGGTCGAGGTGCCGGTCTATCGCTCGGATAGGGACGGGGACGTGCGCTTTCGGATCCGGCGCGACGGCTCTGTGGAGGCGCGGTCCGCTCGCTGATGCACCGCAACCCTTCCACTCCCGCACCCCGACGCCGTACTATGTCTTTACCTGGCATCCACTTTCTCCCCCTACGGCAATTCCCATGTCAGAGACTCACATCGTCACGATCGACCGCCACATCATCGAGCACGAACGCAAGCACCCCGAGGCGCGGGGAGCGTTCAGCAACATCCTCACCGACATGGCGCTGGCCGCGAAGGTCATCTCCCGGAAGGTGAACATGGCCGGATTGATGGACATCCTGGGCGCTGCCGGGAGCGAGAACGTCCAGGGCGAATCGGTGCAGAAGCTCGACGTCTTCGCGCAGGATGCCATCTACCGGGCGATGGATCACACGGGCGATCTCTGCTGCATGGTCTCAGAAGAGTGGGAGGACATCATTCCAATTCCGGAGAAGTTCCCGGCGGGCGACTATGTCCTGGTCTTCGATCCCCTCGACGGCTCCTCGAACATCGACGTGAATGTCTCGATCGGGACCGTCTTCGCCATCCTTCGTAAGGTCTCGAACGAAGAACGGGGGAGCATGGCGGACTGCCTCCAACCGGGCCGGAAGCAGTTGGCCGCAGGCTACGTGGTCTACGGATCCTCGACAATGCTGGTCTACACGACTGGGAACGGGGTGCACGGGTTCACCCTCGATCCCTCTATCGGCGAGTTCATCCTGAGTCATCCCGACATCCGGATTCCCGAACCGCCAGATCGGATCTACTCGATCAACGAGGCCTACACGCCGCGATGGACTCCTGGAATGAAGCGCTTCATCGAGCATCTGAAGTTCGGGGACGAGGAGAGCGGCGGGGGAGGGTATTCGTCTCGCTACATCGGGTCACTGGTCTCGGACTTCCACCGCACCCTCCTGCGGGGCGGGATCTTCCTCTACCCTGGGGACCGCGAAAACCCCAGCGGGAAGTTGCGGCTGCTCTACGAGGCTTCGCCTCTGGCCATGATCGCGGAGCAGGCTGGGGGAAGGGCATCCGATGGACGGAGCAACATCCTCGACATTCAGCCCGAGTCGCTGCACCAGCGCACCCCGCTCTTTCTCGGATCGGCGGGACTGGTCGGTGCGGTCGAACGGTTCTTGAGCGAGGAGGGGTCATAGGAGAAATTTCAGGGGCGAGCTTCCCGTGCTTCGGGGACGGGATGGCGTCAGCAGCCGGGCGGACTCTGCATGCTCGCGAGACCCTTCTCCACGTCCACGAGTGGCGCAGAGTATTCGCCTGAGAAGCAGGCATCGCAGAAGGGACCGTGTGCCTCCACTGCCGCAAGCATTCCCTCGAGGGAGAGGTACCCCAGGGAGGTGACCCCCAACAGCTCGGCGATCTCCTGCACCGAGTGGGAGGAACCGATCAACTCCTCGCGGGACGGCATGTCGATTCCGTAGAAGCAGGGAAAGCGAACCGGGGGACTGCCGATGCGAAAGTGCACCTCCTTCGCTCCGGCTTCCTTCAGGAACTTCACCAGCGAGGTGGAGGTCGTGCCGCGCACCAGAGAATCGTCCACCACGATCACGCGCTTGCCCTCGACGACCTCCTTGACGGGGTTGTACTTGATCCGCGCTCCGAAGTCCCTGTCCGCCTGGGAGGGGCGGATGAAGGTGCGCCCCACGTAGTGGTTCCTGAGCAGCCCCAGCTCGTAGGGGATTCCGCTCTCCTCGGAATAGCCCAGAGCGGCGGAGTTCGCCGAGTCGGGAACCG
>SLCK01000118.1 GCA_007125845.1 Gemmatimonadota bacterium | reverse complement strand
TCATGTGCGTCAGCATGCCCCGAGTCACGAAGATGTATCCGCCGGGCATGGCGAAGGCATTGACCGAGGCGTCTTCGAGGACGTGGAACTCCCAGGCCAGCTCCGGCCGTTCGCTTTGCCGGGCCATCCCCTGACCGATCCCGTTCACGTACGTCTGGAGGTCCGCATCGGGAACTCGACCGATGGAAGCGATCACCTCGGCGGAGCCCTGCCGCCCCATCTCGATCTCCTGAGCCTCGGAGATCATCACGAATTCTCTCTCGCCGGAGACGGGGTTCAGGGCACATGAGGTCGCCGTCGATAGGGCAATGACCAGCATGACGGGAGCGAGTCCAGAACGGGTCCCGGGTATTGGGATCCTCATCGGTGCATCCTCACGAGTGTGGGCTCAACTGGAGTCGCCCGTGGCGTGAATGATTCAGACGACGCGCCGGCCCGAGAGGAACTGCAGCACCAGCACGACGAGGGCCACCACGAGGAACAGGTGGATGAACCCGCCCAGGGCGTATCCGCTCAGCAGGCCAAGTGCCCAGAGCACGAACAGTATGAGGGCGACTGTGAATAACATGGTCGATTCCTTGTTCGGAGATGCAAAGTGATGCGGCCCCGGCAGGCGAAGGCGGATCCCAAAGAGTGCCATCTTGTCGAGACGAGGCCACTGTGGCGGTAATTTCCGCCTGCACTGAATATCGCGGAGCCGACTCCCCGAACCCATCGGCTTTCAGGGTGAGCCGGGGATCACATCCGGAGGAGGTAGAGTCTTTCGCAGGGAGTCAATCGAAAGGATCAGTTCCTTGCAAGCACGCAATGCGAGTCGGTCACCTGGAGTCGGTATTCGCCGGGTGGGCTGTCCAGATCGTTACATTCGCGCGAGCTCTCGGTCAGGGACCATCCCGTGCCGCGAATGGCGATACCGACCCTGTCCGGATCGATGCCGTGTGCGATAAGGTACGTCCTGATCGACAGAACACGCCGCAACCCTAGCCTCATTGCGTATGCAATGGTGCCGGGGTGGCTGGCGATCCCGCCAATCACGATCCGCATCGCCTGGTTCGCCCGGAACAGGGGCATCCTCTGGCTGAGAGTCGCTCTCGCCCTTGCATCCAGTTCCCATGCATGGTCTCGGAAGCAGATCCAATTCTCCAGGAACGCGGGCGTGGCGGCGGCGAGCGTACGATGGGGCCTGACAACGAACCAGTTGTTGAAAAATTCCGAGCTGCTAGTGGCCTCCCAAGCACGCCAGGCCTCGGAGAGCCAGAGGCGAATTTCCTCGTCTCCGACCTGATCCCCAGGGACCGCTTCGGATCTGCTCGCCTCGGGGCCTCGAGGGTACTGACGAGAACGCCACCGAATGAATGCGATGCGGTTCTTCATGAGACCTCTCCCTCCCACGCTCGAGGGCAACGAGCCGACCTGCACGATGTATCAGTATCCGTCGGCAGGCAGCGGGAAGAAATCGATCGAGGGGATGAAGAACGTGGGATGTCCGGACGAGCGAGGATGCATGTATCGGAGCCCCCGAAAGGATTAGAGAGGGGAAGCAGCCCCGCTCCCTCGCAGGTGATCCGACCGTCCCCCCGATGCCGGATGGTCCACCGCCCTGCATTCGACGATGCTTCAATGCGACAATCGGCGCAGCAGTCCGCGCGGGCTATCGGGCCATTCCCCCGACAGTTCGCAAGGAGAAATCCGACTGCAGCCGAATGGTCCCCCACCTCAACACCTTCAGGCGGTGCCGTGAGTGCCGTGAGTGAGGAGGCATGAAATCTGACGAGCGCAGCATTCCACGCCGGGGCTTCTGGGCCTACGGATATGTGTTCGACCCACCTATCGCGCGTGACCGTCTGGGACCCATGGAAGCCCTGCTCGACAAAGGACACGCAATGGCCTGTCTCGCCTTGAAAACCTGGGAAGGCCGATTCGTCAACGGGGATGACATCACCCACATTCTCGTCGTCAGCGACCTGCCCGACCAGAACCTCGAGGTCAACCAGCTTCTAGAAGCCGAACTGAATCGCCTCGGGGCTCCATTCACGGTTACCCAAGCGGTTGCAGTTAGGGGGCGTTCCGGACCCGGGAGCGCAGTCGGGGAAACTCTTGCAAATCCGACAAGGGATGCCTGAACCGTTTCTCGACGCATTCGGGCAACGATGCTATTCTTAGTACGTGTGATGCTGTTCCGTGTGGGGCCGCCTCGCCAGCTGGAGAGGTCCTCAGTTTGGCCCCGGCACCCCGACTTTCCCCTCCTCGGACCGTGTGAGTCTTGAAGTGGTTGAGATATCCCCAACGACCGCAGGCGAAACCAGCCCCGACGAGACGTCCGATTCCGCCATACCGCAGGGCGAGGTGATCAACGTCGCCTTGATCGAGGACAATCGGCTGGTTCGAGAAGCCCTGACCTCGATCCTCAACCGGTCCCCGGACATCCAGGCAACGGCTGAAGCTCCGAACGGCCACGAAGTGCTGCTGGAGGGCCATCCGGATGTCGTCCTACTCGACCTCGGACTCGAGAACGGGGATAGCCTGCGGGTCGCTCAGGGGGTCCTGCGGGCCTTTCCGCAGGCCAAGGTCATCGTGATGGACCTTCTCCCGGCGCACGAGGAGCTCCAGGAATTCGTCAGCGCAGGTGTATCCGGATTCATCATGAAGGATGCCCGCCTCGATGACGTCCTGAAAACCATCCGGGCGGTTGCATCGGGACTCAAGGTGCTACCGGACGAGATGACCGCCACACTCTTCTCGGAGATCGCCAGGGAGGTGGTGGCGAGTGGTGGGTCAACTCACCACGAGGGGGTGTTGTTGACTCCCCGGGAACGCGAGATCCTCAACCTCATCGCGGAAGGACTGAGCAACAAGGCCATCGGGAAAAATCTCCACATCTCGGTCCACACGGTCAAGAGCCACCTGCGGAACATCATGGAGAAGCTCGCCCTGAACTCTCGGTTGCAGCTCGCCGCTTACGTCCACAAGCGGGACGGCGCCGAGTCCGAGTAAAGCCCCTCCCCGTTACGGCGAAGCCCGTCCCGCGACCCGATTTCCCTTCAGCTCCCGATCTGGGTCAATCGTTCCTGTCACGCCTTCCGTCCGGCCGCTCCCACCAGCAGCCCACCCCCCACAACGAGCAGCCCGACGCCGAACCAGATCGGTAGGTTGACCCGTTCCCGCTCCTGCACCTGGAACGAGACGATACCCAGATCCACGACGGTCTCATTCCTCGTGTAGCTAAACCCGCCGTACGCAAGGCTGAGCCCCCCGCAAACCAGCAGGATGATCCCCACGATTCTGGCACCATTCATTGGGCATTTCTCCTATCCGAGGGTCCCGCGCCGGCCCGCTTCAACTCCCTCGAAGCGGGTCCGGAGCGGAGGGGTACACGCGGACTCGTGTCGCAGCCCGGGAAAACTGCCCGCTACCTCAGGTGATAGTGAACGCCCAGACCCAGAGTGAAGAACTGGGCATCGGAGCCGCTCCCGGTATCGTGGCTGATGAATCCGAGGTTCGGAACCAGGTAGAGGCGGTGTGCCACAGGCAGGTCGGCTCCCACGCCCAGCTCGAATCCGATCTCACGGTCCCCCGACCCGGCGTCGGTGCCGAAGGTGTTGGCGACGATCCCTCCGCGGCCCCATGCCAGAACGTCTCCGGGACTGTGGAAGATGTACTTCACGCCCGCCCCGATCCCCGTGCTTCTGGGGCTGTCACCCAGGTCACCACAGCCGTTGTCGCAGTTGAATGAGTGCCGATGAAGGCCCAGGTAGGCCGTCAAGTTCCGATGGAAGTTGGCCTGCAACTCAGCACCGAACGAGAGCCCGGCTTCGGCCCCCGCGTCGGAGAGGTCGCCCTGAGGCAACGTGACGCCCACCCGTCCCTCTGCCGCCAGGCCCATCTGAGCATGAGCCTCTCCGGCGAAGAGCCAGAAGGCCGCGATCATCAGAGCAACGGCGGGAAGCCGCACTCTGTCCAACTTGGTTGGACCCGACTTAGTGACATAGGTTTTCATGGAAGCTCCGTTATAGGATCAAGTCTTCGCTCAACCGGACAACGATCCGAGAGCCGGCCGGAAGTTCAGCCTGACCACCGCGGGTCGTCAGAGCCACACCGACACCCACGGCGGTTCCCACCGCGGCACCGGTCACCGTGGACCGCGTGTCGCGACCCAGGATCTGCCCCACGATCGCCCCTGCGGCGGTGCCCGTAGCGATCGTCGCCGCCGTCCGGGTTCCGCTGTCCCGCGTGGACGTCTCGATGTCGGCTGACTGGGCTTCCCCCACAATGGGCTTCTGCGACCCATCGGCTTCGACCGAGGTGACCCTCAGGCCGAGGATCGACTGATCCTCAGGGCCGGAACTCGAATGGGAGGCGGTCACCAGGCCTCGGGCCGAAGTCCCTGCCGAAAGTGCCGCGCCCGCAGTCCCCGCAGCGGCATCCAGGAGCACGAGGGAGAAGCTGTCGCCCACATCATGCGACGAGGTGGAGACATCCTCCCTGACCTCGAAGGTGAGAAGCGTTCCGGCCTGGATCGCGCGCACGGGCTGCGCCGCGGTGGTGGCCAAAGGTGCCGCTGGAGCCGATCGCGATGCCTGGGCATGCACGGTGTCGGCCAACGCCTGGCTTTCCAGAGCCTCGCGGGACTCGGCATCGCCCCCGCACGCGGCCAGGGCCGTGACGAAGGCTACACTCAAAGCAAATCGATTCATCGTATTCTCCGGGAGAAGAGCCGCCCCTACCGGGTGGAACGAGCATTCACTCGGGCCCGAGAGAACCGGCTCTGTACTGATCATTTCTGTTGGTGAAGACTCGTCCAATCCGGTACCGCCGGGTATCGCTCAGAGGAACGAGTGTCGATCCAGGGAAGCATGGTCACGCAGACGCCCCGAGCAATGGCCCGCCCGTATCAAGGGGAGGGTAGGATGCCCTGGCCTCTCGGGGCCAGCGCCCATCTCGTCCTCCAGCCCTCATGCCACTGCGCTCTCCGCTCCCGATCCCTGGATGAAGAGGCAGGTGGAGCGCGACTGCAGCACCATTCGTCTGGCCCACGCGAAGTCGATGTCAGCGGGAAGCCCGAAAAGGTTCACATCGGCTTGAGGTCCCCGGCCCACGGAGGAGCCCAGGTCCCCCACGAGCGCATAGACATCCGAACGGGGAATCCTGGTCAGGTCCACGAGCCGCTTCAGCTCCGCCATCACAGTTCCCTTCTCCTCCTCCGAATCCACGGCCGTGAGGATTCGCACCCGCCCCTTCCAGTTCTGCTGGAGCCTGTAGGCAAGAAGGAGCTCAAGGTCCAACTCGGCCACCGTGTGGCCATGCTCCCATTCCGGGGTCCTCACCCACACGTTGATGTTGCTCTTGCGACCGATCCCAGCTTGAGGATGATCCGCGAAGAGGACGATCCCAAGCCCGTGGTCAGGCGCCCGCTTCATGACCTCACGGACTTCGGAGGCGCGAGTCTCGTCGTGGGGCAGACGAAGAAAGACGATGTTGGGCCGAAGAAACGCCCCCCGGAGGGCACCCATACCAGCCAAGATTCCGTCGGCGTAGCGTGGAGTCTCGATCACCGTCCAATTGGCGAACACCTCCTCGTCCCGGAAATGGGTGGCGGCCGTAGCCAGGTCCGAACCGAGGGCGGCTGCCTGCTCGCCGGTGGCCACTCCCATGATGTGAAGGGAGCCGCGGGGCCCCGGAGTCGAGTCGCCCGCTTGACCGCCCACTCCGCGATGGCCACGAACATGCCGCTTCGCACGTCGCCATAGGGAGGCTCGATGTCCCGCCGGGTGAGGTATCCGTAGACCGCGATCACCACGGCAAGCGCCACCAGGCCAACCAGGGGGACAGTCCGCGGGACGTGGAGCAGCGGCCGGAAGCTGACGAGTCCCAGGCTCTGCTCCACGAGCACCGCGACGTTCACCATGGAATAGGTGATCAGGAAGAACATCGTGATGAGGGGGGCGATGGTATTGAGCTCCCGAAGCAAGAGAGCCGTGGCCACGAGACCCGCCGTGAGGAAGAGTGCCGTGCGGGGCTCCCCACTCGTGCTCTTCCGAGCCAGGCGTTCGCCCCGGGGAATCACCCGGTGTGCGGCGAGTGCCTGTAGGATCCGGGACGCACCGACCAGGGAGACGAGCCCCTGCGTGAAGATTGCACCGAGGAGCCCGGCGATCACCGCCGGGGACCAGAGAGCCCGGTCGGCCATCACACGGTAATTCGACACCAGTTCTTCGGGGGATGCGATGCGGGCAAACCAGTACGCGAAGCCCAGATAGACGCAGAGGCTCACCAGGATCGCAGCGATGGTCCCCCGGGGAATGCTACGCCGGGGATCGGCCAACTCCCCCGACATGTTCGCTCCCGCCATGATCCCCGTAGCGGCCGTGAAAAAGATGGCGAACACCCCCCAGTACGAGGTGCCGGGAAAGCCGTCCTCCGGTGCGCCCGGAAATTGGCCCCAAAGGCGAAGGGGCTCTTCGAAGGGATGGATCAGCGCTCCGGCCACGGCAGAGGCGAGAGCCAGAAACATGAGGCCGAGCACCACGAACTGAACTCGGAACGCGAACCGGGCAGACACTGCGGCGGTCCCCACCACGGCCATGAAGAGCCCGAGGTCGATGAGGGCCGCTGAGTGCTCTGGAAAGAGGCCCTGCCACCCCTCGCGAAAGGCGAACATGTAGAGGGCCACGGCGAGAGCCTGCGACAGGTACAGTGGGATCCCGATGCTTCCTGCAATCTCGACTCCGAGCGAACGCGAGATGATGGAGTACGCGCCCCCGGCTCCGATCCGGATGTTCGTAGTGATCGAAGAAAGGGAGAGGCCCGTTGCCCCGGTAATGAGGAAGGCAGTGAGGATGATGAGCACGGTGCCCCCGAACCCGGCGTTTCCGACGACCCATCCTTCGCGCAGGAATAGGATGGCCGCAAGATCGTAAGAAGCGTCGGGACGAAGACCCCTTCGAAGGTGCCGTAGCGGCGGAGCCGGGAGGCGCCTCCGCCGGGGTCCGCGGGCGGGCTTTCAGTCATCGATCATCCTCGGGGGCGCGGGGAGCCATTGGGGGGCCGGGAAAGCCAAGTCTATCGAAGAAGGGCGATTTTCGGGAGCCACGCGTAGCGATCTCACTGGATGATCAGCGGGCCCCGTAAGGTCCCCTTCATACAAGAATATTCTATCCCTCGAAAGGAGTAGAACTTTCGAGGGACTCCCCGAGGAAACGTCCGTCTTCGAGCCGTCACGCCTTTTTCATCCAGTCGCGCAATGGTGAGTCAGACGTTGCTTGCCGAGATTTCAAGTCAGAAGGACCCAGGATTCCCATTGGCGTACAACGGATCGCCCCTCATTCGAACAGGGACTTCTTCATGCGACGATTGAATACTTCTTCCATGGTCATTGTTTTCGGGCTGCTCATTGCAGTCCCAGCAGTGGCGCAGGAAGCTCCCGACGCTGAGGACAGGCGGGTCCTGACCTCCGCAGCAATGGACGACGTTGTGGCCGGCCACGCATCGGCATTGGATGAACAGCGAGTGGAATTGGCCCGGCTGCTGTCCCAGCCCCAGGTTCAGGACCTGGTTCACGACCGAGGGATCGACATGGAACGAGTGGAGTCCGCCGCGGCCGGTCTCAGTGATAGCCAGATGGAGGGGCTTGCCCCCCTGTTGGCCAAGGTTACCCCGCTCGTCCAGAACAGCGCTGGAACCGTCACCGTCAGCATGACCCTGATCGTCCTGCTCATCCTGATCATCATCCTGGTTACCTGAAGGCGCGAGGCCAGGTTGATTCCCGGAGGGCGCGGCACGAACAGGCCCCTCGGGCGAGTACGGACCAGCCGGTCCGTGCCGGCGCTCAGGGTCCGTCTCGTGCAGATCGCAGGGCTCCTTGCCGCCGTGGCCCTCTTTCCTTCGGAAGTGTCCGGATTCGCGACCCCGAAGGCTTCCCAGGAGGGCGCAGCTCTGAACGATCGGCCCGGGCTCCAGAAGGGTGATCCCTGCGCCGAGAACTTCGTGGATGTCCTCCGGACGGCAAAGGGATTGGCCGATGACGGTGAGCCAGACCCGGCGGCAGCCCTGCTGGCAAGCGCCCTCTTCCAATGCCCGGACCACCCGGAGCTGCTGGCTGACCTCGCCGGCCTCCGCGTTCTGCAGGGAGAGCTCGCGGAAGCGGAAACCCTGGGCACACGCCTCGTCCGGATCCGCCCCGAGTCGAACTATGCATGGGAGCTCCTGGCTCTCACCCGATACCTCCGGGACGATGCCCACGGCGCCCTCGATGCCTGGAACCAGATGGATCGGCCACGGGTCCGCAACGTGAATATCCGGGTTCTCGGCCATCACGGACCCAGGGACTCCGAGGCCGGGCCGGACCCGGATCAGGTCAGCGGAGTCGCCCAGGGCCAGGTGCTTATGGTGGAAGGACTGGTGAGGGGCGAGCGCCGGCTGGGAGCCCTGCCGGCGGCGGAGCGAGCCCGGATCGAGTACCGGATGGTCCCCGGTGGCGAGGCCACCGTTGACGGCATGGTGGTGCTCGGAGCGGGAAACCCGTTCACCAGACCGGCCTTGGTCGTCCATGCTCTCCGGCTGGTCGGCCGCCGGGCCCACCTCGTGTCCGCAGACCCCCTGGGTCGCCTGGAGCGCTGGGAGCTGACCGGAACCATGGAAGGAACGCTCCGCAGGGCCGGGCTCACACTGGCCCACCCGGCCCCGGGTGGCCGCGGCGTGTGGCGCTGGGAGCTCGATCACGAGGCCGGCCGCTACGGGTCCGACGGCATTGGAGACGCGGTTCGGGAAACGAGCACCAGCTTGGGGTGGAGCCACACCGACTGGGTCAACTCGACACTCAGGGGATCCGTCCACAGTCGCGTCGACGTTCGACCAGAACGGGGGACCTTCGCCGGTGCCGGAGCGGGTTGGACCGTTCTCCCGCCGACGGCGCGCGGCGCCATCGGTGCGGAAGGGACCGGGTGGGTGCGGATCGGGGGACATACCTCTGACGGCAGCGCACAGGCGCCCCAGACCCGGTACGGTCGCGCCGAGATGCGGGGAGTGTTTCACGCCATGCGTCCCCGGGCCTGGGCGGGGCAGACCGACGGGGATGGGACGGGGGCCGGCCCGAGCGGAAGCGGGATGGGACTGGACATCCGCGGGGGGGTCGTGGCGGTGTCACGAGGAATCCCCCCGGATCTCATGCCACGAATCGGGTCTGGCGGCAACGCGGCCCTGCTGATGCGGGCCCGCTCGGACCTGGATGACCACGGCGTGATCCGACCCAATTTCCCCGGAACCGCCTGGGCACACGGTGGGATCGAAGTCTTGCGGCCAGTAACGGCTGTCGGTCCTGTGGGGCTCGACGTGGCTTTCTTCGTCGATGGGGTGAGAGTCCTTTCCCCGGAATCGAGGCCCGACCCTGCGGTGGACCGCCGAGGGGCCGTCCACCTGGGCGGGGGGGTGCGGGCCCGGATCCCGTGGGTGGATGGATGGTTCCGGGCCGACTGGGGGATCGATCCCTCTGATGGCACCTCCACATTCTCTGCAGCGTGGGTCCGGGAACATCGGCTCCACCGCCTGTCGGCATATTGATCCTGCGATGTTCGAGGCTTTCGCTGGAGAGCGGGAACCGGGAGATCGCCCAATCCGGGAGATGGGTTCGTCTTGACCACCATGGCTCCAGAAGTCCGTCGGGAGGCCGAAACGCTGATCGTCGAGTTGGTCGGCGATTGGGAACTTTCCCACGCCCTCCCGCGATTCGGCCCCCTCCTGGAGAACGATTCGCAGGCACCTGCGGCTCGGGCCGTGGATTTCGATGCCTCCAACCTGGGACGTTGGGACAGCAGTCTCCTCACCTTCCTTCAGCAGGGGATGATCCATTGCGAGGCCCACGACCTGGAGTTCAGGAGTGGCAATCTCCCGGAGGACGTTGCTCGCCTCCTGGAGCTCGCCCGGGCCGTCCCCGAGCAGGAGACGGATCGGACGTCGGCCGGGGAGTCCTACCCCGCCGCTATGGGAGCCGGGGGCCTCGCCGCCTGGGATGGCCTCGTGGCGGCCATCACCTTCCTGGGGGAAGTCACCGACAGCTTCCTCCGCCTGGTCCTCTTCCGGTTGAGAATGCGCTGGCGGGACTTCTGGGTCGTGGTGCAGTCGAACAGCTCGGGCGCACTCCCGATCGTGACCCTCATCTCTTTTCTGGTGGGGATGATCATCTCCTTCCTGGGGGCGGTCGTTCTGCGCCGCTTCGGGGCGGGCTATTTCGTGTCGTACCTGGTGGGCTACGGGATGTTGAGGGAGATGGCATCCCTCATGACGGGCATCATCCTGGCCGGGCGGACCGGGGCCGCCTTCGCGGCGGAGTTGGGCAGCATGAAGATCACGGAAGAGATCGATGCCTACCGGACGCTGGGAATCTCTCCGGTCGACCACCTGGTCCTGCCGCGGGTCCTGGGTCTCATGGTGACGATGCCCCTTCTGACGATTTACGCGGGGTTCATCGGAATCCTGGGTGGAATGGTGGTAGCGATCATGGTGCTGGACCTGACCGTCACCCAGTTCACCGGCGGACTGCTGGCGGCGGTGACCCTCTCCGATGCGCTCCTCGGCGTGTTCAAGGGGACCGTCTTCGGCCTCATCATCGGCCTGGCCGGGTGCATGAAGGGGATGCAGACCGGAGGAGACGCCAGCGCGGTGGGCAAGGCCGCCACCTCCGCCGTGGTTCTGGGAATCACGCTCATCATCGGGGCGAACGCCGTGATCGACTGGCTCGCCGTCCTGCTGAACGTCTGATGGGCGCCCTTGACGTGGAGCAACGGGGAACGGACGGGCGAGCGCCGGAAGAGACCGGAACGTCTCCCATCGAGGTGCGGGGGCTGGCCATGAAGTACGGCCCTCTCGTCGTGATGGAGGACTTGAACTTTCAGGTTCGGCGAGGGGAGATCTTCGTGATCATGGGCGGGAGCGGGAGCGGGAAGAGCACCCTTCTGAAGCACCTCATCGGACTCAAGGCGCCCGCGGAGGGATCCATCCTGTTCGAGGGGGAGGACTTCTTCGAGGCCGATGAGGAGGCCCGGAAGGGGATCCTCCGGCGGATGGGAGTCCTCTACCAGAACGGGGCCCTCTGGAGTGGCCTGACCCTGGCCGAGAACGTGGCCCTCCCTCTGGAGGAGTATACGGATCTGGACACCCGTTCCATCGGCGAAGTGGTCTCCCTCAAGCTGTCTCTCGTGGGCCTCCGGGGGTTCGAGTCCTTTTATCCCACCGAGATCAGCGGTGGTATGCGGAAGCGCGCGGCGCTGGCGCGGGCCACGGCCCTGGATCCGGAGGTGCTCTTCTTCGACGAACCCTCCTCCGGACTGGATCCGATCACTGCCAGCCGCCTGGACGATCTGATCCTGCAGCTCCGGGACAGCTTCGGGACCACGATCGTCATCGTAAGTCACGATCTGGCCAGCATCTTCAAGATCGCTGACCGGGCAATCTTTCTGGACATCAAGGAAAAGACCATGACGGCAATGGGATCGCCCGTGTCCCTGCGGGACAGCCCTCCCAGCGACGAAGTCCGCCGATTCATGACCCGGAGCAGCGTGCTCGGACCATCGGAAGACTCCGACGCTTCGCGAGACCCAAAGGCCCAAGACAGAAGGGACGACCCATGAGCGTCCGAGCCAATCCCACCGCGATCGGATTGTTCATGATCGGTGCAATCTCCCTCACCGTGCTGGGCGTAATCACACTGGCGTCCAACGCATGGTTCGGAGACCGTCCCACCTTCATCAGCTTCTTCCAGGAGTCGGTGAACGGTCTCGAGCGGGGCGCCGCAGTGAAGTTTCAGGGCGTGCCGGTGGGCACCGTGTCGGAGCTCCTGATCCAGATCGACCAGGTGGACAAGACCTTTCTGGTTCCGGTGGAATACGAGATCGATCTCACCCGCCTCACCACGGAGATCGGGGAGTTTCTTCACCTCGACGACGAAGAGGTACTGCAGCGGCAGGTGGCCGATGGACTTCGGGCTCAGCTGCAGATGGAGAGCCTCGTCACCGGCATCCTCTACATCGAGCTCAGCTACCGTCCGGAAGCGGCACCCCCCGTGCGAAGGGAGAGGGTCACCACGCACCCCGAGATCCCCACCACCCCGTCTCTCCTCGCCGTCTTCGGGACTGAAGCGGGAACCCTGGTGGCCGACGTGCTCCAGGTTTTGTTCCGGGTGAACGAGATGTTGGAGGAAGTGGACATGCAGGGGCTCAACACGGCGGTGGTGGCGTCGGCCCAGGCAGTTGAGCGGCTGGTGGGCTCCCCGGAGCTCCAGGCCGCCATCAATCAGGTTCCCGGGATGGCCGACCAGCTCTCCCGGACGCTCACCGAGTTCGAGGATCTGGGCGACCGACTGGGCGAGGCCATTGGTCCACTCCAATCCGGAATGGAGGAAACGCTGCGTGAGGCCACCCTGACCGTGCAGGCCGCGAGAAACACCATCGAAGAGGCCCAGGGACTGATCACGACGGACTCGGGAATCGGGTACGAGATGGAGCAGGCGCTCATCAGCCTCAGAGAGGCGACAGAGGCTCTCCGCACCTTCGTCATCACCCTCGAGCGCAACCCCGACATGCTGATCCGCGGGGCCAACCCGCCCAGGAGGTAGCCCCATGAAGACCCCGACCTCCAACCGGACGATCCGTCTGTTCTTCGTCGCCACTCTCCTATCTCTGACAGGGTGCTTCAGCCTGAGCCGGCAGGCCCCGCCCCAGCATCATTACGTGCTCGGGGTGGGCGATCCCGCGGAGCGCGCCGCCCTCCCGCCCGATCGCGCGCTGGAGGATTCCAGCGGGCACGTCATAGGTCTTCGTCCACTGCGGCTGGCCGACTACCTCGCGACTCCATTCATCGTAGTCCGCAGGGGCGCGCACGAGGTCGCATTCTCGGAATACCATCGCTGGGGCGAGGATCTGGGCCGGGCGATCAACCGGACGGTTGCCGGCCGGTTGGCGGCACGTACGGCCCCGCACCGGATCGAGGTGGCCCCATGGCCAGCCGGGACATCCCCCGACCAGGTGATTCAGTTGCACATCCTCCGCTTCGAGGGCGCAACGCGGGAGGATGCCGCGAGTGGTGAAGCAGAGGCGCACCTTCTGGCCACGTGGGAGATCCTTCGCCCACTGGATGGTGCCGTCCTCGCCCGCGGTACCACGGAGGTGAGGGAAGAGGGCTGGTCGGTCGGCGATTTCGACGGGCTGGTGAGACTCCTGGACGCCGCGCTGGAAACCCTGGTAGGGGATCTGGCCGTGAATCTGGACAGGGCTCTGGCTCCATGAGCAAGCGACCCGCGCCTGATGCCCCTCCGGGGGCCCTTCGCTTCCAGCAGGCGTTCCTCCTCGTGCTGGCCCTGGGGATTTCGGTCCTCTTCTTCATGGTGATCCGTCGCTTCCTCGTGACGATCCTCCTCGCCGCCGTCTTCGCCGGCCTGGCCTACCCACTCTTCAGATGGCTCCAGGAGCGCACGGGTTCGCGACGGGCGGGGGCGCTTACCCTCGTACTCGTGCTGGTGGGCGTAGGACTCCCGGTGGCCGGCTTCCTGACCCTGGTGGCCACCGAAGCGGTCCAGATCAGCCAGGGAGCCGAGGCGTGGTTCCAGGAGGAGGGCCGGATGGCGCAGGTCCGCGCTCTGGTCGAGCGGGTTCCGCTGGCGAGCCGTTTGCTGCCGGAAGGGGGGGAGTTCTTGGAGCAGGTGCGGGATGCGGCCGGCCGGACCGGTCCGATGCTCATGGGAGCCCTCGCCGCCGCCGCCCGGGGGACGTTCAGCTTCTTCCTTCAGCTCTTCGTCCTCTGCTACGCCCTCTTCTACTTTCTGGTGGATGGGCCTGCAATCCTCCGGAGAATCCTCCGATACATACCCCTGAATCCGGGGCAGAAGGAGGAGCTGCTCGAGCGCTTCGTCTCCGTGACGCGGGCCACCCTCCGGGGCTCCTTGCTCATCGGACTGATCCAGGGGGGTGTGGCAGGTCTGGCCTTCTGGGTGGCAGGGGTGCCCGGCCCCGCCTTCTGGGGAACGGTGATGGTGGTCCTCTCCATCATTCCCGCCATCGGGGCCGGGCTCATCTGGATCCCGGCGGTGATCTACCTCTTCCTCCTTGGAGAGGTGCTGGCAGGGATCGGCCTACTGATCTGGTGCGCAGTGGTGGTGAGCACGATCGACAACATGCTCCGCCCCCGGCTCATCGGACGGGATGCCCGGATGTCGGACCTCATGATCCTGGTGAGCACCCTGGGGGGGATCGTTCTGTTCGGGGCGGTGGGCTTCATCCTGGGACCCATCGTGGCAGCCCTCTTCGTGACCGTCTGGCACATTTACGGGGAGGCGTTTCGAAGCTGGCTGCCGGAAGAGAAGGACGGGGCCGCCACGGGCGCTGAAATCTGACGGGCTCGGAGTCTGGGCGGGATCGCGGAGCCACCGGCAACTCTACGGCG
>SLCK01000119.1 GCA_007125845.1 Gemmatimonadota bacterium | reverse complement strand
GAGGGTCGGACCTGGTCCGTGTAGATCCGTCGACCGTTCGGCTGGCCCGGAAGGTTGCTCCGGGCCCGCTCGAGCTTCCGCAGGAACTCCTCCTCGAGACCTTCCGCTCCTATGCGCTCACCGAGCTGCAGGGCACGGGAGGCATACTTCATGACCTGCAGGGTTTCGATCCCCGCGAGGTCTTCGAAGAACCATCCGCAGCTCGTATACATGAGTTGCGCCTGGCGCTGGAGCTCCAGAAGCTTCAAGGCGCGGACCCGATCCGCGTCCACCTGCACCCGGTCCTCCACCATCTCCCGGGCCAGAAACCGATCGACATTCTCGCGCGACCGGTCGAGGATGACCTCGATGTAGCGGTCGCGCGCGCCCCACGGATCCTGCAGGAGCCCCTCTGAAACCTTCTCGAATCGGGACGCCAGAGCGTCCCTCAACCAGTCCAATGCCTCCCGGAGGGGCCGCCTCCAGCCCTGGTGCCATTCGGGGTTGGCGCCCGTGGAGCAGCCGCAGTCGGAGTTCCAGCGCTCGACCCCGTGAGCGCAGCTCCAGGCGGTGTGCTCCCGGATCCTGGCCTCGTGATCGGGAGGAAATCGGGCGAGGTACTCTCCGTAATTCGTCAACCTCGCGCCCGCCTCCTGCCGGATCTTGAGGAGGGCGACGGAGAGCGCCATCTCGCCGTGCCGATGGTGGTGACCGTAGGTCTCGCCGTCGGTAGCGATGTGCGTGAGGCCGTCCGGTCGCCCGTTCGCGGAGCCGCCGTCGAGGAGGCGTTGGGCAAAGGCCCCGCCGTCGGAGAGGACTCGCTCGAAGGCGACCGCGCGCGAGAGCGAGCCGTCGTAGAAGAAAACCGCGATGTCCTTGCCGGAGGGAAGCTCGACCCGGTACGGCCGTGCGGTGTCGACCCGATCTCCCGCTATCGGCACCCATTCGCCCCGGTCCGGTCCCCTCGTCGCCTCGGCCTGGTGTGGCGCGAGGATCGTGTATGCGATGCCGGCCTCGGCCATGAGGTCGAGGCTCTCGAGGTCCACCGCAGTCTCGGGAAGCCACATGCCTTCCGGGCTCCGGCCGAATCGGTGCTCGAAGTCCCGAATGCCCCACTCGATCTGGATGCGCTTGTCCTCCCGATTGGAGAGGGGGAGGATCGTGTGGTTGTAGGCCTGGGCGATCGCGGAGCCGTGTCCGGAGAAGCGCTCCCGACTCGCCTCGTCCGCCTCCAGGATCGAGTGGTAGGTGGCGGGGGCGTACTCCTCCAGCCAGGCGAGCAGGGTGGGGCCGAAATTGAAGCTCATCCATCCGTAGTTGTTCACGATCTGTTCGATCTGCCCGTGTTCGTCCAGTCGACGGGAGAAGGCGTTCGGCGCGTAGCACTCGTGGGTTATGCGCCTGTTCCAGTCGTGAAACGGCTTGGCCGAGGGCTCTCGCTCGATCCGCTCCAGCCAGGGGTTTTCCCGCGGGGGCTGGTAGAAGTGGCCGTGGACGCAGATCCACCGCTCGCTCACGGATGGCTCTCCCCGGGGTCGGCATCCTTCCCGGAATCGGTCCCGCCGGGCCCTTGCAGAACCAGGGCCGCGAGGGGGGGAAGGGTGAGGACCAGGGAATGGTGCCGGCCGTGGCGGGAGACGGGAGCCGTCTCTACCGCTCCCAGATTCCCCCGTCCGCTTCCTCCGTACTCGACGGCGTCTGAGTTCAGGATCTCGGTCCACTCCCCGCCCCTGGGGACCCCGATCCGGTAGTTGTCACGGACGACCGGCGTGAGGTTGAGGATCACGAGAAGGGGCGGCTCCTCGGAATGTCCTTTCCCGGGGCGCTTGCGCAGGAAGCTCAGCACGCTGGCTTCCTCGTCATTGGCGTCTACCCACTCGAAGGTCTGTGGATCGAAGTCCCCGACATGGAGTGCCTCCTCCTCCCGGTAGAGCCGGTTCAGGTCAGCGACCAGGCGCCGGATGCCCTCGTGGGCCGGATCGTCGAGGAGATGCCACTCGAGCTCGGCGTCGTGGTTCCACTCGGACCACTGCCCGAACTCTCCGCCCATGAAGAGGAGCTTCTTGCCGGGCTGCAGGAACTGGTAGGTCAGGAGGACCTTGAGGTTCGCCCGCTTCTGCCAGTCGTCTCCGGCCATCCGGGAGAGGAGGGAGCCCTTGCCGTGCACGACCTCGTCGTGCGAGAGGGGGAGCATGAAGTGTTCGTTGAAGGCGTAGAGGGCGCGAAAGGTGAGCGAGTGATGATGGTGTCGGCGGTGCACGGGATCGCGAGACAGGTACTCCAACGTGTCGTGCATCCAGCCCATGTCCCATTTCATCCCGAATCCGAGTCCCCCGAGATAGGTGGGGCGAGAGACCATCGGCCATGCGGTCGATTCCTCGGCGATCATCTGGACGTCCGGATGGTTGCCGTAGACCTCTTCATTCAGCCGTCGCAGAAATGAGATCGCCTCCAGGTTCTCCCTCCCTCCGTGCTCGTTCGGGATCCAATCCCCCTCTTCCCGGGAATAGTCGAGGTAGAGCATGGAAGCCACGGCGTCCACACGCAGTCCGTCCAGGTGGTAGTGTTCGAGCCAGAAGAGCGCGCTGGAGAGGAGAAATCCCCTCACCTCGTTTCGTCCGTAGTTGAAGATCAGGCTCTCCCAATCCGGATGGAACCCCTTGCGGGGATCGGCGTGCTCGAAGAGGTGCGTGCCGTCGAAATACCCGAGCCCGTGCTCGTCCGACGGAAAGTGCGACGGGACCCAGTCCAGGATCACTCCGATCCCATTGCGGTGGAGGTGATCGATCAGGTACATCAGATCCTGGGGTGAGCCGTGCCGGCTGGTCGGTGCGAAATAACCCGTGGTCTGGTAGCCCCAGGAACCGTAGAAGGGGTGCTCCATGATGGGGAGGAGCTCGACATGGGTGAAGCCGAGCTCTCGCACGTAGTCGGCGAGCTCTTCGGCGATCTCCCGGTAGCCGCGCATCCGGCCCGGATCGTTCGAGTCACGCCTCCACGATCCCAGGTGGACCTCGTAGACCGCGATCGGAGCGGACGCGGCGTTCCGCTCGCCCCTCTCTCTCATCCACTTGCCGTCCTTCCAGTCGTAGTCCAGGTCCCAGAGAACGGAAGCGGTAGCCGGAGGCTCCTCGTGTCGGAAGCCGAAGGGGTCCGCCTTCAGCACGTGGTAGTCCTCCACATGCGACGTGATCGAGTACTTGTAGTGGGACCCTTTCCGGGCTTCGGCGATCCATCCTTCCCAGATTCCCGAATCGCCGCGGGGGTGCAGGGGGTGTGCATCGCGGCTCCACTCATTGAAGTCCGCGACGACCGAGACGTGCTTCGCGTTCGGGGCCCACACGGCGAAGTGGGCGCCCTCCCGGTCCGGATCCGGGGAGAGGTGCCCCCCCAGCTTCCGGTACAATCGGTGATGAGTGCCTTCGTTGAAGAGGTGGAGGTCGTCATCCGTGATTGGGGACGAGGAGCCCGCTTCGGCTCCGTTCCCATCTTCGCTGCGTCTACCCTTCTGCTTCGCCATGACCGCTCCCTGCTCGGCTTCTGGTGGTCGGTTCGTCCGGCGGGGTCCCTCCGTCTCCGGAATGCATACCCCGCCTCTTTCTGTCCAGCGTGTGGAGGATTCGCAGGACCGAAGGGTCCCGGCGGAAGGTCTCCAGGTCGCGGGCCGCTTTCCGGGTCCAGTTCTCCTCTCCCCAGGTACCGGGGACATTCTGTGCGCGCTCCTCGAGCCAGAGGTCTTCCACATTCACCACGACGAGTCCTGCCGGGCTCTCACCCAGGTGCGCCAGGAGCCTCTCGAGGGCACGCTCCGCCGGCTCGGATTCGCCCTGTTCCGCCCAGTATCGGGCAAAGGGAGGCATGTCGTGCGTGTTCAGGCAGGCCGCCGCTCCTTCGGGCACGGGGCCAAGGCCCTCCGGCATGTGCTCGCTTCGCTCGAAGGGCACGACGTACATGCGCCTGAGGCCCCGTCGGCTCATCGTCTCCCGGATCCCCGGGGGCACCGTGCCCAGGTCCTCCCCGATCAGCGCCGTCCTGTGGCGGTGAGACTCGATGCAGAGGACGGCGTAGAGTTCCTCTTCGGGGTAGCGTACGTAGGCTCCGCTCCGAGCGTCCATCCCGTTGGGGACCCAGTACAGGCGGTGCAGTCCCATCACGTGATCGATGCGCAGGCATCGCGAGTTCGGGAGGAGCGTGCCGAGAATGTCGCGAAGGTGTTGATGGCCGGTCCGGCGGGACGTGTCGGGCCGGAGCGGGGGGAGCCCCCAGTTCTGTCCGCCCTCGTGGAAACCGTCCGGAGGGGCCCCGAGCGCAGCCCCCTCGGCGAAGAGCTCCGGCTGGTCCCAGGGGTCGAACCCGTGGGGATGAGTGCCGAGCGGGAGGTCGAGGTAGAGCCCGGCGGACTGCGAGGGCGAGCCGCTACGAAGCTCCCTCATCTGTTCGTGGAAGCGGAACTGGACGTAGAGGTGGCGAAGGGCCCGCCGATGGCTGCGGAGCTCCCGGGGGATTCCCTCCTGCCACCAAGCCGGCCGCTCCCCGTCCGACCGGATCGGAGCGAGCTCCATCGCTGCCCGAAACTCCGCGTACCGCTCGACCTCGGGGCGGTGCTCCATGAAATTCCGGAACGCCGGACTGTCCCGGCCGCCCCCCCCTTCCCAGACCGCGGCGAGGAGATCGAAGATTCGCGACTTGAGCTGCGCCAACTCGCGGTACCGAACCCGATCCGAGCTTCGAAGTCGTTCGACGTCCTCCCGGAAGGCCGCTCGTCCAGCCATGTCCCGTGCTTCCGACGCTGTCGCCCATTCCGGAAGCGCGGTCGGATCGAGGTACAGCTCGTTCCAGAAGAGGCGGCTAACAGGTGCGTAGGGACTCGGTTCCAGCGGCTCGTCGAGGTACGAGGCGAAGAGGGGAAGCGTGCCGGTCACGGTGCCCCCGAGCTCCGCCGTCCAGCGCGCGAGCTCGGCCAGATCGGTGAGATCGCCCGCACCCCAGTTCCGGGCCGACCGGAGCGCGTAGAGCGGAAGGAAGGTCCCCCACGCTCTTTCGCGGTCTCCCGGCGGAGCCTCGTTCCCGAGCGGTGTGTACGCCCGTTCGGGCGCGACGAGGAGGAGGCCCTCGGAGCCGTCCCTCCCGCCTGTGCCGCCACCGGACCATGGGTCCTCGACGGCGATGCGGTGGTACCCGGTCGGGAGGTCCGGGGGCAGCTCGATCCAGCTTCCGTTCCGGGTCGAAGTGTGCTCCACCTTCCACTCACGGGCTTCCCCGCCCTCGGCGGTCAGGCGCACCTCGACCGGGTCCTGTGAGGATGCGGCAGCCGGTCCGAGCTCCAGCCGGCGATCGCTCCCGAAGACCACACTCACCGGGGCAATCGTGCGAGCCTCGCTCCTGGTGTGCGCCTCGCGGAGCGCATCCCTCGCGTCCCCGGGCTCGCCCACTGGAGCCCCGATCGCCTGAAGAATGCCGACGAGTGTGTCCCTCGAAGGGACCGTGACTTGGCCAAAACCGTCCCGGTGCTCGAGCTGCACGCCGTGGAGGCGGGCCAGCGCGAGAAGCTCCTGTGAGGGTTTAACCACCCCCCTTCACCTCCTCCCGCGTCAGCTCCATGATTCCTTCGAGCGGGATCGTGACCCACGCAGGTCTATTGTTCAGCTCGTAGCGGAGCTCGTAGAGCGCCTTCTCCAGGAGGAAGAGATCGAGGAGCGGACGCCTCCCGCGGGTTTCTCCGGGAAGGAGGCCGAGGTCGGCGGTCACCGCGAGATATCCGGCCAGGAATTCGACCGAAACCCAACTGGACCAGAATCGGGCCAGGTTCCTCACGCCCTCCTCTTCGGCGCTCGATATCAATCCGCGGTCCGGAAGCGAGCGGAGGGCGGTCCGGGCCGCGTAGTCGAAGGATCGGAGCATTCCGGCCACGTCTCGGAGCGGCGACCGCTTGAGGCGTCGCTCGCTCACGGGTCGATCCGGCTCCCCTTCGAAGTCGATGATCTGGAAGTCGCCTCCCGTATAGAGCACCTGCCCCAGGTGATAGTCGCCGTGGCTGCGGATCCTCCGTCCCTCGAGCCGTTCCTCGAGGAGATCGCGGAATCGCTGGATGATGCGGGGCCGGGCATCGACGATCGCCTCGGCCATCGCGCGCTCCTCCTTGCCGAGCTCCGCCACGCGTCCCGCCAGGTCGTGCATGGTGGTGCCGAGGAGGTTGCGCAGCGACTGGTAGAGCGACCTCTGATAGAGGGTCGAGAAGCGTTCCGGGTAGAATTCGCTCCCGGCAGGTGCGGAAGCCAGCGCTTTGTGGAGCTCTCCGGTGCGCCCCCCGAGGACACGGACCGACTCCAGGTAGGGGCCGATGTGGGTGCGGGCGATTTCCGGAAGCTCCGCGCTGGCCTTGCGACGGTCCGCTTCGACGAGCGAGTCGGAGGGAAGGGGGAGCTTGTCTTCGTGGGCCTCGGCGGCGAGGGCAGCCTCGAAGTAGCTCACCAGAGCATCCTGCGTGTATTCCCACGCGTCCCCCTGATTGGGAACGAACTCGTGCAAGACGCCGGCGGTTCCCCAATCCGATTCTTCACGCCGAACCTCGAGCGCACCCTTCATCTCCGGAGTATTCCGGAACTCGGCCTGTCGCAGAAAGTCTCCCACCTCCTGCTCCGGATTCGTGCCTCTCTCGACCCTCCGGAAGATCTTCAGGATCCATCGGCGTCCGTAGACGATCGAGGAGTTGCTCTGCTCCGCGCGGCCGACGTGGGGCGCCAGCGCCTCCGGTCCGCCTTCCAACAACTCGCTTCTGGGTGCGCTGGCCGCACCGACCATATGAAGCTCCGATCCCGTGAGAACCTTCTCCCTGGCCAGAACGTCCAGGAGCGAGAGGTTCACTTCCGGGAGGAGGAGCGCATCGTGCATGAATCCCTTCTCGCTGCCGATAGAGATGCGACACACCAGGAAGTGCGGCTCGTCGCGAGCGGCTTCCTCCAGGTCGCCCTCGCTGGAATGGGCCAGAGTGAGGAGGTAGGTCTCCGGGTCGTGCTCGACGTACTCCACCCGGAAGAGGGCCAGGCGGGCATGGATGTCCGAGAGCGGAAGGGGAAACGTGTCGACCAGCGTGCCGGACCTGATCTCCCGACCCTTGCCCGCAAACCAGCGCTGGTTGCGGAGGTACTCGACGAGGTACCCTTCGAGGCGCTGACGCCGCCGTCCTTCGAAAACCTCCTCCCACCGCTCGCGGGGACGGAGCTCCGGGAGCTGAGAGGGGGACCGGGGTCGACCGCCCCGTACCTCGATCCGCTCCTGCACCTGCTCCTCGGACTCGAGGAGGAACCAGTAGAATCCATGGGGCCCCAGGGTCAATCGGTACGGCTCGCGCCCGACCTCGGGAAAGTGATTTCTCCCGAAGAGCTCGAGGGGAATGCGAGAGGAGAGCTCCGATAGATCCAATGCGACGGTCTGCACAAAGCGGGAGAGGTTGGCCACCACGAGGATCGTTTCTCCGTCGTGCTTCCTGACAAATGCGACGACGCGGCGGTTGTCGTGTGGAACCCAGTCGAAGCTTCCCCGGCCGAACGCCCGGTGATGGCTCCGGAGAGCGATCATCCTGCGCATCCACCAGAGGAGAGAGCTCGGATTGTGGTTCTGGGTTTCCACGTTGACCGACTCGAAGTGGTACTCCGGGTCGATGATGGTGGGCAGGAAGAGCTTCTGAGGATTGGCGCGCGAAAACCCCGCGTTCCGGTCGCCCGTCCACTGCATCGGCGTCCGGACCCCGTTGCGGTCACCGAGATAGAAGTTGTCCCCCATCCCGATCTCGTCGCCGTAGTAGAGGACCGGCGTGCCCGGTAGGGAGAAGAGGAGGGAGTTGAGAAGCTCGATCTTCTTCCGGTCGTTGCCCAGGAGGGGCGCGAGTCGGCGACGGATTCCGAGGTTGATCCGCGCGGTGGGATCCTCGGCGTAGACCCGGTACATGTAGTCGCGCTCCTCGTCGGTCACCATCTCGAGCGTGAGCTCATCGTGGTTCCGCAGGAAGATGCCCCATTGGCACGACTCCGGGATCTGCGGCGTCTGCTCCAGGATGTCCTGGACGGGGAAGCGATCCTCCATTCGCACCGACATGAAGAGCCGGGGCATCAGGGGGAAGTGGAAGTTCATGTGGCACTCATCGCCGTCGCCGAAGTACTCCGCCGCGTCCTCGGGCCACTGGTTCGCCTCGGCGAGGAGCATCCGGTTCTCGAACTTCCGGTCGACGTGTGCTCGCAGCTTCTTCAGGAAGACATGCGTCTCAGGCAGATTCTCGCAGTTGGTTCCTTCCCGTTGGTAGAGGTAGGGGATGGCGTCCAACCGCATCCCGTCCACCCCCATCTCGAGCCAGAAATCCAGGACGGACAGGAGCTCGTCGTGCACGACCGGGTTGTCGAAGTTGAGGTCGGGCTGGTGGTGGTAGAAGCGATGCCAGTAATAGGCGTCGGCCACCGGGTCCCACGTCCAGTTTGAGGGCTCGAAGTCCTTGAAGATGATGCGCGCATCCGCGTATCGCTCCGGATCGTCGCTCCAGACGTAGAAATCCCTGTGTTCGCTCTCGGCCTTGGCCCTGCGGGCGCGCTGGAACCACGGATGCTGGTCGGAGGTGTGGTTGATCACGAGCTCCGTGATCACCCTCAGTCCTCTGCGGTGCGCCTCCTTGAGGAAGGCCCGAAACTGACGGAGCGTACCGTAGTCCGGATTGACCTTCCGGTAGTCGGCGATGTCGTATCCGTCGTCCCGAAGGGGGGAGGGATAGAAGGGGAGGATCCAGAGCGCAGTCACCCCGAGGTCTTCGAGGTATCCGAGCTTCTGCGTCAGTCCCCTGAAGTCTCCGATACCGTCTTCGTTGGAGTCGAAGAAGGAGCGGACGTGGAGCTCGTAGATGACCGCGTCTTTGTACCACTGCGGGTCGTCTTCGAGGAGGGACTCGGAGAGGTCGGCGGCGCTCATTCGGGTTCCGTCGGGGTTGTGGGTGTCGAAGGAGGACGAGGGCGGGGCACCTTGCGAGGCCGGGCGGACTCCCGCTCGGATTCTCGGCATCCGCCGGGAAGGCTAGAAGAAGTAGTCGAAGTCCCGTTCCGTGCGGTGCTCGGTGACGATCCGGAAGATCTGGGCCGGGCTTTCCCACGGCTCGAGCCGCACGAAGTTCGCCGAGCCCTCCCAGAAGTACCGGCCCCCTCCCAGGAGGTCGTGCACCTGAAAGGACTGATCCGGCTCGATTCCGAGCTCGGCCAGGTCGAGGTGCACCCATCCGGTCTGGACATGGTGCGGATCGAGGTTCACGACGGTGAGCACGGCTGTTCCATCGTTGGCGGCCGTCTTCGAGTAGGCCAGGATCTGGTCGTTGTCCATCGCGTGGAAGTGCAACGTCTCATTCGTGTGAAAGGCAGGCTGCTCCCGTCGAATGCGGTTGACCCGGCCGATGAAGTGGCGGAGGCTGTCTTCCCGCTCGATGTCCCACTGGCGCAGCTCGTACTTCTCGGAGTTCAGGTACTCCTCGCTCCCTGGTGATCGCGGAGCGGCTTCGAGGAGCTCGAAGGCCGGGCCGTACACCCCGTAGTTGGAGGAGAGGGTGGCGGCGAGCACGAACCGCTGCATGAACGCCGGTCTCCCACCGTTCTGCAGGAACTCGGTCAGGATGTCAGGAGTGTTGGGCCATAAGTTTGGCCGGAAGTGCTCGCTGACGGGCGGCCGCGCCACCTCTTCGAGATAGCTCAAGAGCTCCCGCTTCGTGTTTCGCCACGCGAAGTACGTGTACGACTGAGTGAAGCCCACCTTCGCGAGCCGATACATCATCTTGGGGCGTGTGAAGGCCTCCGAGAGGAAGATGAGGTCCGGATGCTCCTCCTTGAGTTCCCGGATCGTCCACTCCCAGAATGGGAGGGGCTTGGTGTGGGGGTTGTCCACCCGAAACACCCGCACGCCCTCTTCGGCCCAGTAAGCGAACACGCTCTTCAGCTCCGCCCACAGCTCGGGCCAGGTCTCGGTCTCGAAATCGATCGGATAGATGTCTTCGTACTTCTTCGGCGGGTTCTCGGCGTAGCGGATCGTGCCGTCCGGGCGAGTGCGGAACCACTCCGGATGTTCCTCGACGTAGGGATGGTCGGGAGAGCACTGGAAGGCGATGTCCAGCGCCACTTCCATCCCTTCGGCCTCCGCCGCCTCCCTGAAGCGGCGAAAGTCCTCGAGCGTGCCGAGGCGCGGGTCGATCGACTTGTGCCCCCCCTCCTTCGCCCCGATCGCCCAGGGGCTTCCCGGATCTCCCGGTTCCGCGGTCCTCGCATTGTTCCGTCCCTTCCGGTTCGTCCGCCCGACGGGATGGATAGGAGGGAGGTAAATGACGTCGAACCCCATTTCGCGGATGTAGGGGAGCATCCGGCGGGCGTCGTCGAAGGTTCCGTGGCGATCCGGGTCGGGAGCCGTGGATCTCGGAAAGAACTCATACCATGCGCTGAACCCGGCCCGCTCGCGATCGACGACCACCTCGAGCTCTCTCGCGTACCGGCTTTCCCGGCTGCGGTCCGGAAAGTGGGCCATGAGTCGGGCAAGCTCGCCCCGAGTGGGACCGTCGGGGCCCAGGAGGGGCGACGGATCCTCAGCGAGGCTCTCGTCGTCGGCCCAGCTCCGCAGGCGGTCGGCCCAGCGGCGGAGCTCGGCCGCCGGATCGCGGGGGAGCCGCCCCGGCCCGGGTGCGACCCCTGCGGGCTCCGCGTCTGCGCGCCTTGCGGCGGCTTCGACGAGTCCGAGCCCCACCTGCAGCTCCAGGAGCACCTCCTCCCTGGCCGTCACCCATTTCTCGAACTCCCGGCACCAGGTCAGGAAGGGGTCGACCCATCCGGCGACCGTGTAGCGGTAGCGCCCGAGCGATTCCAGCGGGAAGGAGGCGCGCCAGCGGTCGTTCGGGAGCGCTTCCATCGGGGTCTCTTCCCACTTCTCGGTCGAAGCGTTCCGATGCCGCAAGACAGCGGTGACCCGGTCGTGCGTGTCCACAAAGAGGTCCGCTTCAACCACCATGCGGTCGCCGATGATCCGCTTCACCGGGAAGCGTCCCCCGTCGAGCTCCGGATCGATCCCCTCGATCTGGACACGGCGCCTTCCGGACTCCCCCGAGGGGTCGGGAGAGCCGGCGGGCCCATCTTTCGCTCGGGAGGGTCGCTCTGGGCGCTCCCCCCTTGAGGGCCGGTGGACGGTTCCTCTAGGGTCTGACGACTTGGCCAAGGCTTCGAAGTTGGTTTGGAGGGAGGGGCGGCTCGGGCGCAAATGCAGCCGAGCGCGACGACCCCCTATAGTAGCGACGGCCCCCCCGGGAAGCGCAAACTCTGGACGCGAGGCCCGCAGTACCGGTAATCTACGTCCGCTTCCGAAGGGGAGCAGTCGCCCTCCACCAGACGACCCTACTTCGCACACCCGCATACCAGATGATGTCAATGACCAGATCCAATGGAGATCGTTCGGCCCGAATCGCCTATTTCTCGATGGAAGTTGGGATCCACTCCGCCATGCCCACCTATAGCGGCGGGCTCGGCGTGCTCTCCGGCGACACGATCAAGGCCGCGGCCGATGTGGAGCTGCCCTTCGTGGCCGTCACGCTGGCCCATCGGGCCGGGTACTTTCGTCAGCACCTGGACGCCGAAGGGCGGCAGAACGAAGAGCCGGCCTCCTGGAATCCGGCGGAGCACATGGGCCTGGTGGAGGAGCGTGTCACCGTCGAAGTGGAGGGGCGCGCGGTCGTCGTGTGCGCCTGGAGGCTCGACGTGGTGGGGGTGACCGGCCACGTCGTCCCCGTCTACTTCCTCGACACGGAGCTGGAGGAGAACAGCGCCGAGGATCGTCGGATCACCGACCATCTCTACGGAGGGGATCAGCGGGACCGGCTCCGCCAGGAGATCGTCCTCGGGATCGGGGGGGTCAAGATGCTCCGCGCCGTGGGCCTGGAGGGTCTGGACACCTTTCACATGAACGAAGGCCACTCCGCACTTCTGGGTCTCGCCCTCCTGGAGGAGCGTACGAGCTCTGGCGGAGTCGAGGAGGTAGCGCAGGGATTGGATGCCGTACGGGCCGCCTGTGTGTTCACGACCCATACTCCGGTCCCGGCGGGGCACGACGTTTTCTCCATCGGTCTTTTCGAGGAAGTCCTCGGCCCGACTCGGACCGCGCTGCTCAAGGAGATTGACGTGGTGGAGGACGGTGCGATCAACATGACCCGACTCGCCCTTCGGCTGAGCCGCTACTGCAATGGGGTCGCGATGAGGCACGCCCAGGTGAGCGGAGAGATGTTTCCGGACTACCACATCCATCCCATCACGAACGGGGTTCACGCGGCGACCTGGACCGGCGCCCCAATGCAGGGCGTGTTCGACGAGTACCTTCCGGCATGGCGGGAGGACCCCTATCTCCTCCGGCACGCGGTGGACATTCCGCTCGAACGGATCCGCCGGGCCCAACGGGAGGCGAAGGAAGCGCTCCTCGCCGAAGTGGAGCAGCGCACCGGTAAAGCGCTCGATCCGGATCGTCTGACGCTTGGCTTCGCCCGCCGGGCCGCCCCCTACAAGCGGGCGGATCTGCTCATGCGGGATCCGGAGCGGCTCCGGGCGATGGCGCGGGCCTCCGGGGGGCTGCAAGTCCTTTACTCCGGAAAGGCCCATCCGCGCAACAACGAGGGGAAGGAGATGATCCGCCGGGTGATCGAGGTCGCGGGCTTGCTCGAAGGCGACCTCGGGTTCGCCTACCTCGAGGACTACGACATGCATCTCGGCGGTCTCCTCACTGCAGGTGTGGATGTCTGGCTCAACAACCCGGTCAAGCCCCTGGAGGCCTCGGGTACCAGCGGGATGAAGGCCGCCCTGAACGGGGTTCCCTGCCTGAGCGTGCTGGACGGGTGGTGGATCGAGGGACATGTCGAAGGTGTGACCGGCTGGGCCATCGGAACGGGCTGGGACCAGCCTTCCGTGACGGAGGAGGAGGTCGCGTCCCTTCTCGACCAACTCGAGGGCGTCGTCCTGCCCCTCTACTACCACGATCCCGAAGGCTGGGCTCGCGTGATGCGCTCGTCGATCGCGCTCAATGGCTCGCACTTCCACGCTCGCCGGATGATGCATGAGTACCAGGCCCGGGCCTATCGGACGGCTTGAGGTCGGCGCGGCCTGGTCCGATTCTTGAGTCTATCTCAAGGGTAGAGGGAGATCCGGTCGTCCCGATACGCCGGACCGGCGGACCGGCCACTGGATCCCGCTCCGAAGCCTGTCAGAACGGCAGCGGCCCCGACGCCGATCGCTCTACGGGCGACCAGCGAGACCCGAGACCCGAGACCCGAGGACCATGGCGAGCTCAGATAGATTCACGGTGAAGGCCGGAGAGGCACTCCAATCCGCCGCCCGGCTCGCACGGGAGGCGCAGCATCCCGAGCTGGCGGGGGTGCATCTGCTTTCGGCCCTGCTGGAGCAGGAGGAGGGGATCGTCCGTCCCGTCCTGGAGAAGGTGGGTGTTCGTATTCCCCTGCTGCGGGACCGGGTGACCGATGCGCTCGCGAGCTACGCGAGGGTCGAAGGGGGGAGCGATCCGACGGTCTCGCGAGACCTGCGCTCCGCGCTCGAAACGGCGGAGAAAGAGGCGCAGTCTCTTGGCGATCAGTACGTGTCGGCCGAGCATCTTCTGCTCGGGCTCGCCGCGGAAAAAGGCGACGCCGGGCGCGTCCTCAAGGAGTCGGGGGTGGATCGGGCAATCCTCCTCCAGGCGCTCGAACAGGTCCGGGGCTCGCATCGGGTCACGGACCAGAATCCCGAAGACAAGTACCAGGCGCTCGAGCGGTTCTCGCGCGACCTCACTGCCCTCGCACGGGAGGGGAAGCTGGATCCGGTGATCGGCAGGGATGTCGAAGTCCGCCGGGTGATCAAGGTCCTGGGACGCAGGACGAAGAACAACCCCGTGCTGATCGGCGAGCCCGGGGTGGGGAAGACCGCGATCGTGGAGGGACTCGCGCAGCGGATCGTCGCGGGGGACGTGCCCTCCTCGTTGAGCGACAAGAAGCTCCTCCAGCTCGACATCTCCGCGATGCTGGCCGGCGCGAAGTACCGCGGCGAGTTCGAGGACCGGATGAAGGCGGTGTTGAAAGAGATCACGGAGTCCGAGGGACGTTTCGTGGTCTTCATCGACGAGCTGCATACGATCGTCGGGGCGGGCGCCGCGGAAGGCGCGGTGGACGCCGGCAACATGCTCAAGCCGATGCTCGCGAGGGGTGAGCTGCGCCTGGTTGGCGCAACCACGCTCGAAGAGTACCGGAAGCACATCGAAAAGGACCCCGCGCTGGAGCGACGATTCCAGCCGGTGTTCGTCGCCCCTCCCTCGGTGGAGGACACCGTGGCGATCCTCAGGGGCTTGAAGGAGCGCTACGAGGTGCACCACGGCGTGCGTATCCGGGACGAAGCGCTGATCGCGGCCGCCCGGCTCTCGGACCGATACATCGGGGGACGGTTTCTTCCCGACAAGGCGATCGACCTCGTGGACGAGGCGGCGAGCCGCCTTCGCATCGAGATCGACTCCCTGCCGCAGGAGATCGACCAGGTAGAGCGACGGATCACCCAGCTCGAGATCGAGCGGCAAGCGCTCTCTCAGGAAGAAGACAAGTCCGCCCTGGAGCGACGGGAGGCCATCGAGCAGGAGCTGGCGGAGTTGAGGGAGGAGAGCTCCCGGATGAAGGCGGGGTGGCAGTCGGAGAAGGAGGCGATCACGCGGATCCAGGGCTTCAAGGAACGGATCGACGAGCTGCGGTCGGAAGCCGACCGCGCCACCCGGGCGGGCGATCTCGAGCGCGCTGCGGAGTTGCAGTACGGCGAGATCCCCCGAACCCTCAAGGAGGTGGAGGAGGCCGAAGAACGCCTTGGCGAGCTGCAGGGCGAGGGAAAGTTCCTCCGCGAAGAGGTGGGTTCGGACGACATCGCGGAGGTCGTGGGGGAGTGGACCGGGATCCCCGTCACCCGCCTCCTGGAATCGGAGCGCGACCGTCTCGTGCGGCTCGAGGAGCTCCTGGGGGAGCGGGTCATCGGACAGGAGGAGCCGATCACCGCGGTCGCGAACGCCGTGCGCAGGGCGCGTGCTGGACTGCAGGACCCGGACCGACCGGTGGGCTCCTTCATCTTTCTGGGGCCGACCGGCGTGGGGAAGACCGAGACGGCCAGAGCGCTCTCCGAGTTCCTCTTCGACGACGAGCGTGCGATGGTACGGATCGACATGTCGGAGTACATGGAGAGGCACGCGGTCGCGAGGCTGATCGGGGCGCCCCCGGGATACGTCGGATACGAGGAAGGCGGCCAGCTCACGGAGGCGGTCCGACGCAGGCCTCACGCCGTGGTTCTCTTCGACGAGATCGAAAAGGCGCACCAGGAGGTGTTCAACGTTCTCCTGCAGATCCTCGACGACGGCCGACTCACGGACTCCCAGGGCCGGACCGTGGATTTCCGGAACGCGGTCATCATCATGACCTCGAACATCGGCAGCCAGTTCATCCTGGAGCACGCCGAAAGCGAGGAGTGGGATCGGGTGGAGGAGGTGGTCCGGAAGGAGTTGCACAAGCACTTTCGGCCCGAGTTTCTCAACCGCATCGACGACGTGATTCTCTTCCGGCCGCTGACGCGCGAGGATCTCAGGGAGATCGTGGAGCTGCAGTTGGAGCGGGTGCGCCGGCTCGCCGGGGAGCTGGGAGTCACTCTCGAGCTGGACGACGAAGTGAAGGACCTCCTCGCGCGAGAGGGCTACGATCCGGTCTTCGGCGCGCGCCCGCTGAAGCGAGTGATCCAGAGCCGGATTCAGAATCCCCTTGCTCTGCAGCTCCTGGACCATGACGTGGAGGAGGGCGCCGTGGTGCGGGCTGAGGCGTCGGGCATCGAGGGATCGCCGGTCCGCTTCGTGTTCGACCCGGTCCCCGCTTGACGTCCTGCGCTTCGGGCTCGAACTTCGGGCCGCGGAGCCCTCAATCGCGGAGGCCGGGGAGTTCGGTCGTTCGTCTTGTGCCGCCCACCGTCTCCCGCTTCCCGCCCTCGAGCTCAGAGGCAGCAGAGGTCCATCCATGCTTCGAGCCCATGTCGTCGCGATCGGCCTGATTCTCGCCGTCTCCGCGTGCGCCACTTCGGGGAGTCCGTCGCCCCCTAGCAGCCAGCCGGGATCGGAGCCGAGCGTCTCGGTGATCCGCTTTCTCGAGGCTTCGAATGCCGGTGACCTGGAGGCGATGGCACGGATCTTCGGGACGTCTCGCGGAGCGGTGGCCGACCGGACCGGCAACACCCTCACGTGCGCGGTCCGGCGGGTCGGCTCCTGGATCAGGCTGGGAGATCCGTGCGTCCCTTGGTCGGAGATCGAGCTCCGGATGAACACGATCGCGATCATCCTGGAGCACGAAGAGTACCAGCTCCGCTCCGAATCCACGGTGGCCGGACGTACCCGGCCCACGACCCGCGTGGGTGTGGACCTCGAGACGACGGCAGAACGAATCGTCGACGTGCCCTTCGTGACGGTCCTCGGCCCCGGGGGTGCCTGGTACCTGGAGGAAATCGGGCTCGAGCGGATCACCAATCCCCGGTGAGCGTCGGGCGGAGCGCCAGCCTTCGCCGGGACTGGATCCGCGCGCCGTCTGCCCCGAAGGGGGAACTTCCTTCACCGCTGAGGAGTTGGATCATTGGACGGGAGTAGCTTTGGCCGCCGGTACGAGGCGGGATCGCCGCTCCCCAACGACACATGAGAGGAGATATTCCAGCATGGCTGAAGCGACCAAGAGCGTGACCGTTACGGACGATACCTTCACTTCGACCATCGAGGACGTGGAGGGGCTGGCGATCGTGGACTTCTGGGCCGAGTGGTGCGGCCCGTGCCGCATCGTCGGTCCGATCGTGGAGGAGCTCGCGGGTGAGTATGCCGACCGCGGGGTCGTGGTGGGCAAGGTGGACGTGGACGAGAATCCCGGAACGGCCAGCCGGTTCGGGATCCGATCGATTCCGTCGATCCTGTTCTTCAAGGACGGCAAGCACGTCGACACGGTGGTGGGTGCGGTTCCAAAGCCCCACCTGGAGAAGAAAATCGAAGAGCATCTCTGAGCGGCCGTGGCCGGTCGGCGTGCCGGCGCGGCGAAACAGGAGCGAGGGGCCCGTGGGATGTCGTTCCCGGGCCCCTCGGCGTACCTTCTTGCCATGGGCTCCCTCTTCCTCGTCAGCACCCCGATCGGGAACCTGGACGACCTTTCGGTCCGAGCGGTCCGCGTGCTCGGGGACGTGGATGTCGTGCTGGCCGAGGATACTCGCCGCACGGGACAGCTTCTCCGCCACCTGGAGCTGAGCGTCCCCCTCCTTTCCCTCCACGCACACAACGAGAGACAGCGGGAACGGGAGGTGCTGGAGCGCCTGGACCGCGGTGCCGCCGTGGCCCTCGTCTCCGATGCCGGTACGCCCCTCGTCTCCGATCCGGGAGAGCGCCTCGTGCGAAGCACGCTCGATGCCGGGCACGAGGTGGTCCCGATTCCGGGACCCTCCGCTGTGCTGGCCGCCCTGGTCGGCTCCGGTCTCCCGACGCTCCCCTTCGTCTTCCTCGGATTCGCTCCCCGGAAGGGACGGGCGCGTGCGGACTTCATCCGCCGATGCACCGAATCCTCCGAAACCGTGGTCTTCTTCGAGTCGCCCCACCGGCTCGGTCGGGCGTTGTCGGAGCTCGCGGAGGCCTCCGGACCGGAGCGCGGTGCCGCGGTGGCCAGGGAGCTCACGAAGCTTCACGAGGAGTTCGTCCGCGGAACCCTTGGTGAGCTCTCCGACTATTACTCCGGGACTCCTCCCCCCGGAGAGGTGACGGTCGTTCTGGCTCCCGCGGAGTCCGGGGTCTCGGAGCGGGATCTCGACCGTAAGGCCGGGCGCGCCCTCGCAGAGGCGCTCCTCGCGGAGGGGTTCTCCTCGAGCCGAGCGGCGAAAGAGGTCGCACGGCGCCTCGGCATTCCCAGAAATCGAGCCTACGCCCTGGTGCAGGAGTTGTCCGACGAGCCGGGCGAGGGGTCTCTTCCAAGTTCCCAGCGGAGGTCGTCCTGATGTCCTCGCGGCCGGACTCGCTCGAATCCGTCGTGGCCCGTGTTCGGAGGCACCTGCGTCGTCGAGCGGGGGCGATGGCGGCGCTTGCGGTCGCGTTGAGCCTGTCCGTCGTGCTCGCCCTCGCCTGGATCCTCGCGGGAGCTTCCGGATGGGAGGCGGGCACGCCAGTACCGATGCTGCTGTCCACGGCGTTCGGAGGGGCGGTCCTGGGAACGTTGGCGTGGGTCCTGCTCCGGCTGCGATCGTGGCTGCACGAGCCGAATCTGACCGGTGAGGTGGAACGGTCGGCGAGCCTCCCCGACGGCTCCGTTCAGGCCCAGATCGAGCTGGGCCGCTCCCTCCCCCCCGGAACCTCGGATGCGCTGGCCCGCTCCGGCGAGGGCAGGCTCCTCGAGCGACTCGGACCGGCCGTCGGCGATCTGGCGGGGCGTCCCGGAAAGGAGTCCGGACGGTTCCTCAGGCTCGGACTGGGAGCTCTGGGGGGGCTGGTCGTCCTCCTGGCCGCTCTCTTCGCCACCACTCCTGAGCGCGCGTGGAGCGCGTGGACGGGACTCGCCCGGCCCGCGACCTATCTCCACATCGAGCCGCTTCCACCGATCGTTCTGCGCCCCGGCGACGCGGAGCTCCCGTGGGGTGAGCCTCCCGCAGTCGAGATCGAGGCGGACGGTCGGGATTCGGTCACGGTGCACTGGCGGGTGGTCGGCGAGGTCCCCGAGACGCGGACGCTGCCGGTCGGAGCTGGGAGCGCCTCCATCAGCCTTCCGGCGCTCGAGGCGGAGACGACCTACTGGGCGACGGACGAGTTCGGTTCCATCAGCGTTCGGCATCGCCTCGTGCCCCTCGAACCGCTCTTTCTGAGCGATCTCCTCGTCGAGGCGACCTTCCCCGAGCATACTGGGCTTCCGCCTGAGAGCTTCAGGGGACCGCCGAGTCAGTTCGAGGTTCCGGAGGGCACGCGGCTGCACTTCTCCGGGGAGATCGGGGGGGCGGGGGACGCGGTCCTCCTGAGAGCCCCTGAGGGACCCGTGCTCGCTCGCTTTGCGGTCCGTGGGCGGAGCTTCTCTGGCGATTGGGCTCCCCCGAGATCCCAGCGCGCCGAATGGGCGACCGAGGGGATCGAGGCCGGAGCGGTCCTCCCGCAGCCGTTCGACGTGGAGCTCGTTCCGGACCAGCCTCCGGATGTGTCGCTCTCCCTTCCCGAGGAGCGCTCGGGGCTGCCTCTCTCCCGCCGACTTCCGCTCCTGATCGAAGCGAGTGACGACTACGGAGTGGCGTGGGTCGAGCTGGAGGTGGTGGGCCGGACGGCGGCAGTGGGCGCGGTGGATCCGATGATCGACCGTGTGCAGACCGGGGCTCGACGGGAGGTCGAGATCGAGCCCACGCTGGATCTCTCCGGGTGGGAGCTTGGCCCGGGGGACGAGATCCTCTTGAGGGCGAGAGCGGCGGACAACGCCCCGGAGCCGCAGGTCTCCGAGTCCCCCTACCTGCGAATCTCCATGCCCGGGCGGGAGGCCGTACGCGACGCCGCACGTGAGCGGATTCAGGACGCTCCGGGTGAGGTACGGTCTCTCGCGGAGCGAGCTGCCCGGGAGGGGAGCCGGTTGAGGGAGATGGAGCGGCGGGTCGGGTCAGGGAGCGGGGAACGGGCTCAGGATGCGCTGAGGGATGCCGAGGAGCTGAGGAGCGCCGTGGAGCAACAGGCGGAAATGGCCGCCGAGATCGAGGAGCTCCAGGAGACGCTGGGGGAGCTGCGCGAGGCGCTCGAAGGGGGAGCCGAGCAGGACCGCGCCCTGCAGGACCGGATCCGGGAGCTGGAGGAGCTTCTGGAAGAGGCGCTCGGACCGGAGGCAGCGGAGCGTTTGCGGGACTTGATGGAACGGCTTCAGGCCGGGGAAGAGCTTGGCCAGGATCCGGGACAGCTTCTCGGGGAGCTTGCCGAGCAGCAGGAGAGTCTCAGGGACCGGCTGGAGGAGAGCCTGGAGCGACTGCGGAGAGGGGCGCTGGAGGACCTCTTCCGAGGAGTGGAGGACGAGGCCAGGAGCCTTGCCGAGGCGCAGGAGCAACTCGCGGAGCAATTTCAGGAGAGGGCGCTGAGCGACGTCCCTGGCGAGAGCGGAGAAGGTGCGGACGGGCTGGCGGCCGAGAGCGCTGAGCAGGGCGACCTCGCGGCCCGCGCGGAGGCACTTTCGGAGCGCCTCGAGGAGCTCGGAGAGCGTCTCCGCGCGGAGGGGGACTCGGAAGCGGGTGACAGGGCGGCGGAGGCCGGTGAGGAAGTGAGTGCCGCTCGGGAGACGATGGAGAGCGCCGGCGAGGCGGGTTCCGCGGGAGACGCCCAGGAGGCGGGCAGCCAGGGAGAGCAGGCTGCTCAGGAGCTGGAGGACGCGGCCCAGAAGCTGGAGGATGCGCGCCTCGACTGGCAGGAACGGTGGGAGGACGGGATCCGGGAGGCGCTCCGCAGGGGGGCGCACGACGCGCTCTCTCTCGCGCGCCATCAAGGCGAGGTTCGCGATGCGGCGAGGGCCTCCAGCCCGCTCGGGCGCAGCGAGCTCCAGGGCGAGGAAGCCGCTATCCGAGAGGGCCTGCGCAACCTTCGCGCGGATCTGAACGCCGCCACCCTGCCCGTGCCCGATCTCGGACGGACTCTGGTCGAGGCGGTGGACGGCGCGATGGCCCACGTGGACCGGACGCTTTCCGTCCTCTCCGGGCGCAGTGACGGGCGAGTCGCCCCGGAATCGGCGGCCGAGGAAGCTCAAGCGGCGATGAACCACGTGGCCCTTCTGGCCCTCGCCGCGCTGGACCAGGTGGGTCAGAGTGAACAGGGCATGTCGCTCGAGGAGCTGCTCGAGGAGATGGAGTCCCTGGCCAGTCAGCAGGAGATGCTTAACGAGGATGCGAGCTCCCTCTCGGAGGAGATGGATTCCGAGGGAGCCTCAGCACAGCTCGAAGACATGGCCGTGGCCCAGGAATCGATCGCGGAGTCTCTCCGGGAGCTCGGAGAGCGCCCGGGAGCGAGCGAGCACGGGGAAGACCTCGACGAGCTCGCCCGGGAGAGCTCGGGCATATCGCGCGAGCTCGGGGATGGTCGACTCGACGCCACGACGATGGAGCGCCAGGAACGCCTCCTGGAGCGCCTGCTCGCGGGGGGGCGCACCCTGGGAATGGAGCAGCCCACGGAAGAGAGAGAGGGTACGCCTGCGAGCGATGTGGAGCGGAGCGTGATGCCGGCCCTTCCGGAAGACCTCCTGAGAAGCGAGCGCTTCGCGCCTCCGTCTCCGGAGGACCTCGAGGCACTCAGTCCCGGTCAGCGCAGGATGGTGCTCGAATACTTCGACCGATTGAACCGACGCGGACGGGACGGCGGATGATGATGTCCACGCGATCGAGGCTTCGCATGCGAGAGATGGCCTGGGCGGCCCTCGTCCTGATCGGACTGGGCGCGGCTCCGCTGGGCGCGTCCGAACCGGTCCCCTCGACCGCGCCAGCGAGTCTCGAGTCCGTCCCCGACACCCTGCTCGCCATCGACGAGCTCGAACGTCTCGTCGGACCTGAGGGGGACCGGGCCAGGGGCATGGAAGCGATTCGGGTGCACGCCAGCCGCCGAGCCAGTCAGGGTGCCACGCTCTGGCTTCAGCTCCTGGCCGTAGTGGAACGTGTGGATCCCCGGATGGGCGCCCTCGCTGTGCGTGCCGTCGGGCTGGGAGAGGAGGGAAGGGGAGTCGACGCGGCCGCGCTCCTCGTGGAGGCGCTCGAGGTTGCGGGTCCGGAAGACGGGCCGCCGCTCCTCGCACTCGCGACCCTGCTCGCCGAGATGGAAGATGGCGAGCGCGCCGGAGAGCTCCGGGCGCGATTCATCGAGGAGCACCCGGAAGCCTTCGAGGCGGCCGAGATCCAGTTCAGGCAGGCGCGCTGGATGCTCGCCGGCGACGAGCTCATGCAGGAGGGACTGGACCTCCTCGAGGAGCTGATCGTGGATCGTCCGAACCATCCGGTGGCCCCGGAAGCCAGGCGACTCTATCAGCAGGAACGTACCCGGATCCCGACCGTCCTGCCGGAGGAGGATCCTTCGTGAAACGAACGATCGCAGCCGTGGTTCTCCTGGCACTCGTTGGCATGGGGGGAGCGGGATCGCTGGACGCCCAGCAACTCCTGGTTCCGATGGACGACCGCCAGTCGAACCACCTGCGGGCCTACGGACTCACCTACTGGGTGCTCGAGAGCGGAGAGAGTGCCGAGTGGCTTCTGAACTACCGCGGAGGGAGCTTCCTCCTTCCCGACAGGGAGGGAGTGCGCCGGGAAGCGGCCCTGCGGGGCGTGTATCTGGAGCCCCTCGAGGGGGAACGAATCCAGGAGATCCGATCGGTGATCGCGAGCGAGAACATGGATGCGATTCCGCTGGAGAGCGCGCCCCGCATCGCCATCTACACGCCCCCCAACACCCCTCCCTGGGACGACGCCGTCACTCTCGCACTCACTTATGCCGACATTCCCTACGAGACCGTGTGGGACGAGGAAGTCCTGACCGGAGGGCTTGCGGAGTACGAGTGGGTTCACCTCCATCACGAGGATTTCACGGGCCAGTATTCCAAGTTCTTTCCCAACTACTCCGGAGCCGAGTGGCTCCAGGAGGAGGTGCTCCGCAATGAGGAGATGGCCGAACGGTTCGGCTTCGAGGATGTGCCCACCCTCAAGAGAGCTGTCGCGGAGGAGATTCGAAGCTACGTCGAATCGGGCGGTTTCCTCTTCGCGATGTGCTCCGCGACGGAGACGCTGGACCTCGCGCTCGCGAGTCACTCGACCGACATCACGGCGAGCTACGCAAACGGCCGCCCACCGGATCCGGACGCGAGCGAGCGGATGGATTGGAGCCGCACCTTCGCCTTCACCGAGGCGAATGTGGAGACTTCGGGGTCGATCAACGCCTTCTCCGACATCGACGTCCATCAGGTGAATACGGCATGGCGCGAGCCGCTGGGAAGCTTCACCCTCTTCGAGTTCTCGGCCAAGGTCGACCCGATCCCGACGATGCTCGTGCAGAATCACCGTGGGGTCCTGTCCGACTTCTACGGGCTCACGACGGCCTTCCGGGAAGATCGGCTGAAACCCGGCGTGACCGTGTTGGCCAGGGAAGGGAGCCGAGCGAAGTACATCAACGGGACGCTGGGCGAGGGTACGTGGACCTTCTTCGGAGGGCACGATCCAGAGGATCCTGAGCACCGGATCGGAGACGCCCCGACCAATCTGGACCTCCACCCCGACTCGCCCGGCTACCGGCTCATCCTGAACAACGTCCTCTTCCCGTCGGCCCGGCCTGAGCCGCTACCCACCTGAGCAGCCCCATCGATCCCCTCACCCTCTCCACGGAAGCGGCCCGGGTGCTTCGCGCGGAGATCGCCCGAGCCGGCGGGCGGGAAGTGTGCTTTCTCGCACGCGTTACGGCGGACCGGATCGTGACCGAGCCCCGCGCGGTGGCCCGCGGGAACCGGGAAGCCGTGTTGGCCGCGGCTCGCGAGGGGGAGGTCGGCGAGATTCTCCTCCACAACCATCCCTCCGGCTCTCTCGAGCCTTCACAGGCGGACCTGGCGATCGCGGCCCGCGTCTACGAACAGGGGCTGGGAACTGGAATCATCGACAGCGAAGCCACAGCCCTGTACGTCGTCGTCGAGCCTCCGGCTCCGCGCGAGATCGAGAGGCTGGATCCCGCCGAGCTCGATGGGTTCCTCGCGCCCGGCGGCGAGCTGGCATCGCTTTTCGAGGGCTATGAAGATCGTCCGGGCCAGCGGGAAATGCTGCGCAGGGTGGCGCGGACCTACAACGAGGGCGGCGTCGCGGTGGTGGAGGCGGGCACCGGGACGGGCAAGTCCCTCGCCTACCTCCTTCCGGCCGCCCTGTGGGCGGTGCGCAACGGGGAGCGTACCGTGGTGTCCACGAACACGATCAACCTCCAGGGACAATTGGTCAGCAAAGACCTCCCGCTCGTCGAACGCCTTCTCGAGGCGCGGGGAGAAGGGGAGTTCTCCTGGGCCCTCGTGAAGGGCCGGGGAAACTATGTGTCCATCCGTCGGCTTCTCCTGGCGTCCCGGAGCGCTCCCACCCTCTTCGAGGAGGATCGCGAAGCGGAGGTGGAGGCGCTGGAGGCGTGGACGCGGAGCACCGAAGACGGTTCCCTGTCGGATCTTTCCGCGCCGCCATCCCCGGAGCTGTGGGAGGAGGTGAGGTCGGACGGGGACATCTGCATGGGAGCGCGCTGTCCGCACTTTCAACGCTGCTTCTATCAGCGGGCCCGCCGGAAGGCGGCTGCGGCGGACATGCTGGTCGTCAACCACGCCCTTCTCTTCGCGGACATCGCTCTCCGTCGCGCGACCGAGAACTGGTCGGCAGCGGCCGTGCTTCCACCTTACCGCTACCTCGTTCTCGACGAGGGGCACAATGTCGAGGACGCGGCCACCTCGCACCTCGGCTCTGAGCTGACGCGGGTGGGGCTCTTCCGGACCCTCGGTCGATTGGAGTCGAACGGGAAGGGCCTGCTCGTCTCCCTGCGGGAGGAGGTCGGGAGGGAGGGGGCCGGGCCCGTGAGCGACCGGGTCGGGGAGCGGATCGACCAGGGAATTCGACCAGCGCTCGGCGAAGCGAGAGAAGCCCTGGTCGCCTTCTTCGACCGTCTGGAGCCGCAGGTTCCCGCTCCGGGGCAGGGGCCGCTGCGTCTCGGACGAGCGACTCCGGACGATCCCTCCGGGGACGAGGCGCTGATCGAGCTCCTGCGCCGCGTCACCAGCTCCTCCGAGCGACTCCGCAGGGAGATCGAGCGACTGCGGAGAGAGATCCAGGAGGAACCGCTCCTGGAAGAACCGCTGGGAGGCAGGGTTCTCGACCTGCAGTCGGTGGAGCGCCGCCTGGCAGCGGCCCGGTCGGGATTGGGGCTCGTATTCGATCCTCAGGGCGAGGAGGAGGTGTTCGTCCGGTGGATCGAGGCGAGGCGGGGGGGGAGGGGGCGGAGCCCGAATGTGACGCTGGCGGCCGCGCCAGTGGAACCGGCACCGCTCCTCCGCGACTCGTTGTTCCAGAGGATGGACGCCGTGGTCGTGACCTCGGCGACTCTCTCCGCGGGAACGACCGGACCCGAACGGAGGGCGGATTTCCGATTCATCCGGGGACGACTCGGGCTGGAATCGCCCGACGCCGGCCCTTTCCCCTCCGAAGGAGGCCCCGATCGGCCCGCCGATCCTCTGCGCGTGGAGGAGGCCCTCCTCCCATCCCCCTTCGAATACGAGTCGCAGACGGTGTTCGGGGTGCCCACGGACTTGCCGGCACACGATGCGGGCAGCCGTTTTCAATCCGCCACGGCCCGGGTGATCGCGGAGTTGGCCTCGGTCACCGGAGGAGGCGTATTCGCCCTCTTCACCTCGCACCGCGCCCTGCGGGAGGTGGCGCAGGCTCTGAGAAGCGATGGGACGGGATCGCGCTGGCCTCTCCTCGTGCAGGGCGAGATGCCACGCGAGCGGCTCCTCGCCGAGTTCACCCGTTCCGGGAGCGGAATCCTCCTGGGGACGGCCTCTTTCTGGGAGGGGGTCGACGTGCCGGGCCGGCCTCTGCGGGGCCTGGTCATCCAGAAGCTTCCCTTCCGGGTGCCGACCGAGCCCATCACGGAGGCTCGCATGGAGGCGATCGAAGCGCGTGGAAAGAGCCCGTTTCTCTCCTACCTGGTGCCCCTCGCGGCCCTTCGGCTCAGGCAGGGCTACGGGCGGCTCATTCGCTCTCGGCGAGACCGGGGGGCGATCCTCCTCCTGGATCGGCGGATCCTCACCCGGCCGTACGGACGGCGGTTGAGAAGCGCCCTCCCTGGATCCCCGCTCGTGAAGGGACCGTGGGACGAGGTTCGCCTCCGTCTCGAGCAGTTCTACGAGGGATCTGCCACGTAGGGATCAGCCACGTTGCCGGAGGACGCCCGTTGCCCATCTGGGCGCGAGAAGTAGATTAAGGCCGGCCCGGCCGTCGGGGCCCGCCCGCTGGTTCCGACCAGCGGAGACGGGCACCCCCGGCCTCGGAGTGTCCACAACAACGGCCCGCACCACATGTCTCGCATCTTCGGTTTCGTCATCGGCGCGATCTGGCTCCTATTCTCCTTGAATGCCTTCCGGGCCTCGGCCGCCGGTTGGGCGGAGGGGCATTCCGACCTGGGGTTCTGGTACGGGGTGATCGGCGTTCTGCTCCTGATCGGCTGTGGGACGGCGATCGTGGGCACGCTTCGATACCGCTACGAGGGACCCAGTAAACCGAGCCCGGGTTGATGGGCGGCACTCTTCCCCTCGACCCACTTCCCACGAAGATCATCTGTGTGGGCAAGAATTATCCGGACCATGCGAGAGAGATGGGGAGCGAGCCGCCGGAGGAGCCCCTTCTCTTCCTGAAGCCGCCGTCCAGCCTCATCGCCGGGGGGGAGCCAATCCGGGTGCCGCCCGGGGCGGGACGGGTCGATTTCGAGGGTGAGGTGGCCTTCCAGGTCGGACGACTCGCTTCGCATGTGCGTGAGGGAGATGCCCTGGACCATCTGTCGGGCGTGCTGCCGCTCAACGACATCACGTGCCGTGACCTCCAGAGCCGGGACGGACAGTGGACGCGCTCGAAGGGCTTCGACACGTTCTGTCCGGTCGGCAAGCCCGTCCCGATCTCCGAGGTGGACCTCGAGAAGCTGCAGGTGGAGACGCGGGTGAACGGGGAGGTGCGGCAGTCCGCTCCCCTCTCGGAAGCTCTCTTTCCCATCGAGCTCCTCGTCGCCTTCATCTCGAGGATCATGACGCTCCAGCCCGGGGATCTCATCGCCACCGGCACGCCTCCGGGGATCGGTCCGATCGTTCCCTGGGACGAGGTCGAGGTCACCGTTCCGGGAGTGGGCAGCGTCGCGAGCCCGGTGCGGGCCGGGAGTGGGGCGCCCTGGCCGTATCAGCTCGGGTAGGCGTTTCCCGTCGGGGCCGGCTCCGTAGGAACCGCCTCCGTGGGCCGGTTTAGAAGAGTCGATGAATCCTCCAGGCTCCGCGGACCCCCCTTCCTCCGGCAGCCCGCACGCTTCGTCGGCGCGCCCGGCGCAGGAGCGGCGGGCACTCTGGGCCGGTTTTGCAGTCTCCTTCGTCCTCCACCTGCTGGTCCTCCTGGTCTATGCGATCGGAATGGGCCGCTTCAGCCCGCCGGATCCTGCCCTGGAGCTCCCCGAGCCCGATCGTCCCCATGAGGGCACCGAGGTGGTGGTCATCCTCGAGGTTCCTGAGGTGGACATGGCTCCGGTCCTCGAGACGGACCTGGAGGAGCCGGAGCCGGATCCGGACGAGCTCGAAGCGCTGGAGCCGGATGAGGCTCCGCCGGTGGTTCCCCCAGCCGTTCCGGATGCCGACGAAGAGGAGGCGGACGAACCCTCCATCGCCGAGCGCTTGCAGCCGCGGATGACCGATCCTCGCCTCTGGGCGCCGGTCGACCCCCATCATACCGAATTGACCGATCAGGAGCGGGCGGAGCTGCTGCTGCGGGGCATGATCCAGAGCTGGAACGACTCGGTCGCGGTGGCGGCCGCGCTTTCGGAGGGGGCTCGCGACTGGACGTACACCGATGACGACGGCCGGCGCTGGGGGCTCTCTCCTGGCCGGATCCATCTCGGGGACTTCTCGGTACCGCTTCCATTCTCCTTCACGGTGCCTCCCGGCCGCTGGCTCGAGGCTCGAGAGCGGGCATGGGTCCTGGAGGATCTGGCGCGCGGGGCGGCCGCGGCCGAGGTCCGGGAGACCTGGGCGGAGAGGGCGAGGGTCATACGCGAGCGCATGGAGGCCGAACGTTCGCAGGGCTCCGCGGGAGAGGCGGGCGGAAACGATCCCTGACGGCCGGTCCGGCAGGACGGAACCCCCTTCCCATACGGGCGTATCGCCCCCGACCAAGAATCGCTTCGTCGTATTCCGACGTGCAGTGCCACCCTGAACCGACGGCTTCCGTGTCCCAAGCACTTCCGACCAGACTCGACCCTGGAGCCATCGAAGGACCTCTCTACGCGAGGGCTGTGGAGGAGGGCCTTTTCCACGTTCCCGCCAGTCGGGTCCTCGAAGACGGGGCGGATCCGTATGTGATCGTCATTCCCCCGCCGAACGTCACGTCTGTCCTGCACATGGGGCACGGTCTGAACAACACGGTCCAGGACGTCCTGATCCGATGGAGGCGGATGCAAGGCCGGGCCGCCGCCTGGATCCCGGGCACCGACCACGCGGGGATCGCCACCCAGAACGTCGTGGAACGGCAGCTGGCCCAGGATGAGGAGAAGACGCGATTCGACGTCGGTCGAGACGCCTTCCTGGAGCGGGTCTGGGCGTTCGTGGACGCTACTGGGGGGCAGATCCTGGAGCAACTCAAGGCCGTCGGATGCAGCTGCGACTGGGAGCGCACCCGGTTCACTCTCGATCCCGGGCTTTCCGGGGCCGTGCGTGAGGTCTTTGTACGTCTCTACGAGAAGGGGCTCGTCTATCGGGGGGAGTACATCATCAACTGGTGCCCGCGATGCTCGACCGCTCTCTCCAATGAGGAAGCGGAGGGCAGTGAGATCGATGGGCACCTCCATCACCTCCGGTACCCCATTGCCGAGGATTCCTGGGATCGTGCGGCGCGTGCGAAGGAGGCGGGGGCCGAGGCGATCGTGCGCTCGGATGAGGGGGGCTGGCACCTCACGGTGTCGACCACGCGTCCTGAAACGATGCTCGGGGACACCGGTGTCGCCGTCCATCCTGACGACGGTCGCTACGAAGCCCTCGTGGGCGGCCACGTGCTCCTCCCCCTCGCGGGGCGGACGCTCCCCATCGTGGCGGACGACTGGGTGGATCCCGAGTTCGGCACCGGGATGGTGAAAGTCACCCCGGCCCACGACGCCAACGACTTCGATATCGCCGAACGCACAGGGCTGGACGTTCTGAACATCCTCTCGGCGGATGCACATCTCAACGACCAGGTGCCCGAGCCCTTCAGGGGTTTGGATCGGTTCGAGGCGCGGCGGGCCGTCGTCGAGGCCCTGGAGAAGGAGGGCCTGTACCTCGGTGAGGAGCCCCACCGACACACCGTTCCCCGTTGCTACCGCTGCGACACCGTCGTCGAGCCTCGCCTCTCGGAGCAGTGGTTCGTGCGGATGCGCCCGCTCGCCGAGCCGGCGCTCCAGGCGTCACGGGAGGGAGAGATCCGCTTCCATCCCCCGCGCTGGACCAAGGTCTACGAGAGCTGGCTGGAGGGCATCCGGGACTGGTGCATCTCGCGTCAGCTCTGGTGGGGGCACCGAATCCCCGTCTGGTACTGCGGGGAAGAGGGGTGCGGGGAGATGATGGTCCTTCGGGACGACCCCGAGCGCTGCGGGGCCTGCGGCTCCGCGGCCCTCGAGCAGGATCCCGACGTGCTGGACACCTGGTTCAGCTCCTGGCTCTGGCCCTTCTCCGTGTTCGGATGGCCCGAGGAGGGAGACGATCTGGAGGCCTTCTATCCAGGTCACGCCCTGGTGACCGCGCCGGAGATTCTCTTCTTCTGGGTGGCTCGGATGATCATGGCGGGCTACGAGTTCAGAGGAGAGGCTCCCTTTCGGGACGTCTTTCTCCACGGCACGGTGAGGGACGCGCGGGGACGGAAGATGTCTAAGTCCCTGGGCAATGGGATCGATCCGATCGAGGTGGTGGACCGCTTTGGAGCGGACGCGCTTCGCTACACGGTTCTCTCCATGTGCGGCGTGGGGACCGACATTCACCTGGACCACGAGGATCTCGACGCCGCGTTCGCCCCGGGCCGAAACTTCGCGAACAAGCTCTGGAATGCCGGCCGGTTCACGCTGATGTCCGTGGGCGACGACCCGGTGCGAACTGTGGAGGAGGTGGCCGACGCGCTCCAGCCCGCGGATCGCTGGATCCTCTCGCGGCTTTCCCGGACCGCGGAGGCCATGACCGGCGAGCTTGAACGATTCCGGCTCCACGAGGTCGTCGACCGGATCCATCATTACTTCTGGGGCGATTTCGCCGACTGGTACCTCGAAGTGGTCAAGACCCGTCTGCGTGGGGAGGAGGGAGATGAGAGTCGGGAGGCGGCCCGCGCGGTCCTGGTCGAGGTGTTCGATGGGATCCTCCGGCTCCTCCACCCGCTGGTGCCCTTCGTGACCGAGCACCTCTGGGACCGCATTCCGTGGCCCGAGGGGAAGGAGCGGCCCCGTCGGCTCGTCCTCGCCGCCTGGCCTCGTCGCCGCCCCGACTGGGAGGACTCGGAGGCGGAAGCGGCCTTCTCCGACTTTCAGGAGCTGGTCACGGTCGTGCGGAGCCTCCGCAAGGAATACGGAGTGGGCGAGGGTGCCCCCGTGCGACTCGTGCTCGAAGAGTGTCCGGAGGCGCGGCGCCTGGCCCTGGGGGACGAACGGGCCCGACTCCAGGAGTTGGCGCGAGTGGAGGAGCTCGTCTTCGGCGACGGCCGGGAGAAGGGGATCGGTGCGACTGCGGTTCTGCGGGACGGTACCGAGGTCTTCCTGCCCCTCGAGGGGCTCGTGGACATCAAGCGGGAGCGAGACCGACTCAGGAAGGAGGTGGGCCGGCTCGAGCAACAGCTGGAAGGAGCCGAGCGCAAGTTGGCCAATGATAGCTTCGTGACCCGGGCACCGGAGGACGTCGTCCAGAAGGAGCGAGACAAGGCGGCTGTCTTCCGGGATCAGCGCGACAAGCTGCTCGATAAGCTGGCTGTCCTCGAGGCATCCTGACGATGCAGGGGTCGGGGCGGCGATGGGTGGCGGTCGGGCTCCTCGGCCTCGTCGCTGCGTGCGCCAGACCGCAGACGCCCACCGGGGGAGAGGTGCCCGAGACTCCCTTGCGGGTGGTCGAGACCCGGCCGCAGGCCATGGAGATCGTCGCTCCCTTCGATCGATCGGTGGAGATCCGGTTCGAGCGGAGGGTGAGCGAACGTCCGACGGAGGGCTCATTGAGGGACGGGATCGTGGTCTCGCCGCGTACCGGAGAGGTGGAAGTCCGGCACCGGCGCACCGGGCTCGACGTTTCGATGGAGGGCGGATTCCGGGATGAGACCGTCTATCGCGTGACCGTCCTTCCTCGCTTCCAGGACCGCTTCCAGAATCGTATGGCGGAACCGTATGAACTCTTCTTCTCGACCGGACCGGAGCTGGAACCGAACGTTCTCGCCGGAGTGGTCTTCGATCGGTTGACGCTCGACGAGGTGCGGGACGCCCGGATCGACGCGGTCCCCGAGGTGGGTGGCGCTCCCCATTCGACGGTCTCCGACTCGACCGGATTCTTCAGCTTTCCACACCTCCCGTCGGGGGGATACGTCCTGGTGGCCTACGAGGATCGGAACCGGAACCGCGAGCCGGACTTCGAGGAGCCCCAGGACTCTCTGGACGTCCAACTCGCCCGGGGGGACACGCTCGTCGTGACGGAGCTGGCGTTGCTCATGCCGGACACCACGGCGGCGGAAGTGGAGGCGGTGGCCGCGCTCGACTCCCTCTCGATCGGGGTCACGTTCGACGACTACCTCGATCCCGAGCGGCCGCTTGAAGGTATTGCGGTGGAGATCACGGGGGAGGAAGGCGAATCGATCGAAGTCGACGAGATCGTGCATGCACGAACCTGGGAGACCAGGCGAGAACCGGATGCACCCGACGCTGCGCCGGACGCTGCGCCCGACGCGGTGGATCCCCTGGCCGACCCCGAGGTCGAACCCGACGTCGATCCGGATCCGGCGGACGATCCCGTCGACGATCCCGCCCCCGCGGACGATCCGCTCCTTCCCGACCGCCGGATCGTGATCGTCCTCACGGAGCCGATGCGGCCCGAGGTCTCGTACGCTGTGGAGATCGACGGCATCGTGAACCTCCACGGACTCACCGGGGGGGGCGGTTCGGGGATCGCCGTCGGCCCGGAGCCTCCGGAGCCTGACGATCCCGATGCGGATCCGGTGGATCTCGATCCAGACGATGTCGATGCGGATGACCTTGATCCGGATGACTTCGACCCGGACGACTTCGGCCCTTAGCGGACGCCCGGTGCTGCGGCGAACCGAAAGCTTCTCCAGCGTCGCGGAGGGTGCCTTGACCCTCGAGCGCGGGCCTGGATACCTTGGAACCGACGGAGGGTCGGTCGCTCGTCCGGCACGTGAACTCGGCCGACCGGCAGGTGTATCACGAACCCGACGAAGCAGGCATTTTATCCGGGGACCCGCACGAAGTCCCCGGCTCAATCGGGAGCAACGCGGCATGCAGATACAATTGACGGCCGAAGCGGTATCGAAGGTCCAGTCGTTCATGGAGGAGCACGGAGCCACCGAGAAGACCGGCCTCCGGGTGGCGGTTCTCCCGGGCGGGTGCTCCGGATTCCAGTACGGTCTGAACATCGAGGACACGCCCGAAGAGGACGACGAGGTCCTGAGTCTGAGCGAGGGCATCCGCATCTTCGTGGACCCCTTCAGCGCCCAGTATCTCGAGGGCGTCCAGATCGACTACGTAACCACGATGATGGGACAGGGCTTCACCTTCAACAATCCTGCGGCTGCGGGCGGCTGCGGGTGCGGTAGCTCGTTCACGGTCTGACGGTGGCCGTCCTCGTGCTCGCAGCTCCGGGCGGCGGATGACTCCTTCCCGAGACGCCCCTCCGGAGGACTCCCCGGCCCGGTCTCCGCTCGAGGTGACCGTGCATGCCGGGGGCGCCTTCCAGCAGAACGGGTACCTGGTCCGATGCCTCGCGACCGATCGGGTGGCCGTCGTGGACCCGGGTGCCGCCGCGCCTTCAATGGTCCGGGCCGCCGAGGAGGGTGGCTGGGAGATCGAGGCGATCTACCTCACCCATGCCCACTTCGATCACGTGGAGGGACTTCCCGTCCTGCGCGAGGTCACCGACGCCCCTATTCATCTCCACCCCGCAGACCGACCCCTGCTCGACCGGGCACAGGAGCAGGCGGCGGCCTTCGGGATGGAGCTGGAGGGGGGGCTCCCCCCGCCGGACCGGGAGATCGTACCGGGTGAGAAGCTCCCGGTCGGCGAGCAGCATTTCGAGGTTCGGTTCGCGCCCGGTCATTCGCCGGGGCACGTGGTGCTCTATTCTCCCGTGGGACGGTTCGCCCTGGTCGGGGATGTGGTCTTTCGGGGATCGATCGGTCGTACGGACCTTCCTGGCGGGGACTTCCAGGAGTTGATGAGCTCGATCCGGTCGCAGATCCTCACCCTCCCCGATGACACCCGTCTGTTGACCGGTCACGGACCCGAGACCACCGTCGGTGATGAGCGCCGTGGAAATCCTTTCCTGATCGCCCACTTCCGAGGCGAGTTCGCGTGACGCTCCGTGTCGCCGTACTGGCATCGGGGCGCGGATCCAATTTCGAGGTGCTCGCAGATCGAACCGCTACCGAGGGACCGGGAGACGGATCCGGAGGTGAGGGCCTTGCGTGGGAAGTCGGGGTCCTGATCACGGATCGCCCGGGAATCGCCGTTCTGGAGAGGGCTCGGGAGCGAGAGATCCCCGCCGAGATCGTGGAGCCACGACCGGCCGATCCGGAGCGAGCCGCGCGCACGATGCTCGAGATTCTGGAGTCCCATGCCATCGGGATCGTGGTGCTGGCCGGGTACCTGCGCCTCGTCCCCGCCGCGGTCGTGGATCGCTTCCGGGGTCGGATGCTGAATATCCATCCGGCCCTGCTCCCCGCCTTCGGGGGCAAGGGAATGTACGGGCGCCGTGTGCACGAAGCGGTGATCGCTTCGGGGGCCCGGGTGAGTGGCGTAACGATCCATTTCGTGGACGAGGCCTACGACGAGGGTCGCATCCTGGCCCAGTGGCCCGTGCCGGTGTTGCCGGGCGATGATCCAGGGTCGCTCGCTGCACGGATCCACGAAGTCGAACACCGACTTTATCCCGCTGCGGTGAGCACCTTGGCGCGGGCGGTGGCGACGAACGAGGAGGCCGGCTCGATTCCGACGGAGGGCCGACACTTCCATCTCCGCTCGGAACCTCCCACCTTCCCGGGACCCTGACCACCTCTCACCGACCCAGGGATGTGCAGATGTCGCGACCTCGAAAGGCCCTTCTCTCCGTTTCGGACAAGACCGGAATCCGTGAACTTGGAAAGCAGCTCGCCGAGCGAGGGTTCCAACTCCTCTCCACCGGCGGCACGGCCGCGGCCCTCGGCGACGTGGGTCTCGAAGTCACACCGGTCGCCACGGTGACGGGGCACCCGGAGATGATGGGGGGACGGGTGAAGACGCTCCACCCCGCCATCCACGGTCCTCTCCTTGCCCGCTGGGACCACCCGGACGAGATGGAGGCGTTGCAGAGCCAGGGGTATGAGCCGATCGACGTGGTGGTGGTGAATCTCTATCCGTTCCGCGAGACCGTGGCGAATGGAGACGTGTCGGTGGAAGAGGCGATGGAGCAGGTGGACATCGGCGGGCCGACGATGCTGCGGGCTGCGGCCAAGAACCATGCGTTCATCTGGGTCGTGGTGGACCCGGAAGACTATCCCAGGTTGCTCGAGGCGCTCGATGAGGAGGCCAAGGGGGAGCCCGGTCGGATCCTCCCGGCATTTCCCGGGCTTCGCCGGGAGCTGGCGGGGAAGGTCTTCCAGCACGTCGCAGCCTACGACGCCTCCATAGCCGAGTTCCTCGGAGGGGACACCGCCGGGCAGCAGGACCCAGCGGCGCTGCCTCCGGTCCTCAACACGGGGTACCGCCGTGTGAGGGCCCTTCGGTACGGGGAGAATCCGGATCAAGGTGCGGCCTTCTACCGCCCCTCCGGGTTCGGGGAGCGGGGAATTGCCGCGTTGAGGCAGCTCCAGGGCAAGGAGCTCTCCTACAACAACTTTCTTGACCTGGACGGTGCGCTCCTCTCTCTGGCACCCTTCGCTCTGTCCCGATCGCCCGCCGTCTGTATCGTCAAGCACACCACGCCCTGCGGTCTGGCCGTGGGGGACACGGTCGAGGCCGCCTTCGAGGCGGCCCTGCGGACCGATCCGACCTCCGCCTTCGGCTCTGTGATCGCTACCAATCGAACCGTGGACGGACCGGCCGCGACCGCGTTGACGGAGCTATTCGTGGAATGCTTGGTGGCGCCAGGGTACACCGAGGAGGCGCTCGAGACCCTCTCGGCCAAGGCCAATCTCCGGGTTCTGACCTTTCCGGGCCCCGAGTTCGTGACCTCTGCGGTCCCGATTCCCGCCGAGGCCCTCCTCGAGTACGACCAGGCACCGTCGGTGGACGATCGGGCCCGGAAGGCGGCCCGGTTCCTGGCTGCACACGGCCGGGATCCCCGTTCCATCGGCGTACGGGGAATCTACGGAGGGCTTCTGGCACAGAATGCGCCGACTCCTCCGTTCATCGGCGTCCCGGATGCCCGATGGAAGGTCGTCACGGACCGGGAGCCCACGGACCGGGAGCTCGAGGACCTCGGCTTCGCCTGGGCGGCCGTCTTCGGAGTGAAGTCGAACGCGATCCTGCTGGCGCGCGAGGGCGCAACGCTGGGAATCGGGGCGGGCCAGATGTCCCGGGTTGACGCCTCCAGGCTGGCGGTTCAGAAGGCCCACGACCAGGGGCACGATCTAGAAGGGTGCGTTCTCGCCTCCGACGCCTTCTTTCCCTTCCGCGACGGCGTTGACGCCGCCGCCGAGGCCGGGGTAGCCGCGATCGTGCAGCCGGGCGGATCTGTGCGGGACGAAGAGGTGATCACGGCGGCGGACGAGCACGGCCTCACCATGGTCTTCGCGGGTCGGAGGCTGTTTCGGCACTGACCGGCTGGATCTCGACTTCAAGCACCGAGAGTCGATAGGAGCCCGAGGCGAGCTCCTCCACCGAGCTGGCCCAGAGGATGTAGCTGCCCGCGGTCAGAGTTCCGGTGAGTCGGGCATTGTGCCCATCCCCCGAGTCGTCGTCGGCCGCAATCTGATGTTCCGTCCCGTCGGTCAGCATCAGGTATGGATCGAACTCGTCGCTCTCGAGGTCGAACCGGAGACCCTGATCCGACTCGACCTCGAAGCGCCAGCGGTCGTGATACCAGCCCTCCCGGAGGCAACTTTCGGGCGTCAACGTTCCCTGGAAAGAGTCACCGGGGACGATCTCACCCACGAAGTCGACGCACGGGTTCGGCGTCGGGTCGGCCTCGACCGGGGAGTCGCCGCAGCCGGCGACGACAAAGGCAGCCACAAGCGTCGCGGCGGCCAGGGCGGAACCCTTCACCGTCGGCCTCCCGCGACGAAGGAACGGCTCCCCGGGTGTCCGGGATTTGGTGCCCGCTCCCCTGCTGGGGCTGCCCTTGTTCCCTCCGGGCGCCCGCGCGAGTTTAGCGGGGAGCGCTCCTTCGGTCGTCCAGGTCGGGGGCTGTGGGTCGACTCGCGGCGGATGGAGACGTCAGGAGCATGGAGGGGTGGCCGAGCGGCTAAGGCACCGGTCTTGAAAACCGAGGTCGGGTGAATGCCCGCGTGGGTTCGAGTCCCACCCCCTCCGTCGACCGTGGCCCGGAAGGTTTTCCGGGCCACGGCTTCGGTCCGATCGCCGCCGTCGGGAGGGCAGCTCACGGAAAAATGCCTCGCAACTCGTAGGTGTGTGCCACTTTCCGGATGGCAATGGCGAAGGCGGCACTCCGGACGTCGGTGTCCTTGCTTCGAGCAAGCTCGCGGATCTCGTGATAGGCCGCGATCATGGTCTCCTCCAGCCCGGAATTGACCAGGTCCTCCTCCGAGGCCCCCACCGCGAGCCGCTGGATCGTGCCTGGATCGAAGTCACGCTCGGTGATGCCTTCAATCGCGCGGAGCATCCGGTGGCTGGAGGCGGCCTGGAATCTCCGCTCGAGCCGGCCGAATCGGACGTGGGTGAGATTCTTGATCCATTCGAAGTACGAGACGGTGACGCCCCCGGCATTCAGGTAGAGATCCGGGATCTGGAAGACGCCCCGCTCTTCGAGAATCCGGGCAGCGTCGGCCGTCGTCGGTCCGTTCGCCGCCTCCGCGACGATCTTGGCCTGGATCCGAGGTGCGTTGTCCTTTCCGATCACGTTCTCGAGCGCCGCCGGGATGAGGATGTCGCACGGCCACTCGAGCCCATCCGAGCGGGCGGCCCGGTCCACCTTGGTGGGAGCGTCCAGCTCGAGAATGGTGCCTCCGTCCAGGAGATGTCCGTGCACCTCTTCCACATCGAGCCCTCCTGGGTCGAAGAGCCCGCCTTCCCGCTCCAGGATTCCCACGACTCGGGCGCCGTCCTCCGCCAGCAATCGACCTGCGTGATACCCTACGTTTCCGAGCCCCTGGATCACCACGCTCTTGCCGTCCAGCCCCGGTGACAACCCGAGGGGGGCCATGTCCTCCCCGACGTCGAGAGCCTCGCGGATGCCGAAGTAGACGCCTCGTCCGGTCGCCTCCACGCGTCCTCTCACTCCGCCGCTCCCCAGAGGCTTTCCCGTTACCGCTCCGAGGCCCGCCTGCTCTCCGGGGACGAGCTGCTGGTACGTGTCGGACATCCATGCGATCTCACGGGTGCTCACGCCCATGTCGGGTCCGGGCACGTCCACGGCCGGCCCGATGCAGTTGCGTTGCACGAGCTCGAAGGTGTATCGGCGAATGATGCGCTCGAGCTCGGCGTCCGAGTAGTTCTCCTTTTCGATCCGGATGCCTCCCTTCGCTCCGCCGAAGGGCACGTCCATCAGGGCGCACTTGTAGGTCATGAGAGCCGCCAGGGCGGTGACCTCGTCCTCGGAGGCGTGGATGGTGAGGCGAAACCCACCCTTCACGGGAAGCCGGTGTTGCGAGTGGTGGGCCCTCCAGCCGTGCACCACCTCGATCGTGCCGTCGTCCCGGCGGAGAGGAAAGCTCACGTGATAGACCGCGTTACAAGCCTTAATCTGCTTGAGCAGCCCTTCCGGGGCGTCGATGAGGGCGGACGCCCGGTCGAAGTGACGGTTGACCTGCTTGAAGAACCTGGGAGGGTCGGGCATCGCGGGATCGGCTCCTGGTCTGCGGGTCGGGGTGGAGGTGGCGAAAGGGGAAGGTTACCGTACCCTCGTCCGCGAAGCTTCAACCACCTACCGTCTCGGGAGTTCCTTTGACGAGGTCGTCAGGTCTGAGTGCGCTCGCGCTCGCTCTCGCCGCCGTGGCCCTGGCCTACGGGTCTGCTTTCCTGCCCGGCGGCGCACCGGCCTGGGCTCCGTGGCTCCTCCTTGTGGGCACCGTGCTCTCCCTTCTCGCGATCTCGGTGCTCGGCGCCGTGCGGGAGGGCAAGGATGCCGGTCGGCTCGCCTGGGTCTTTGCCCTGACTTTCCTGCTCGTGGCGGGGGGGCTCGCCCTGGCCCTTGCGGTTCCGGAGCCCGCACCCGGCGATCCGCTCGTGCTGGGCCTGCCCCTGGGTGCGGCAATCCTCGTCTATGGAGTGGGCTTGTTGCCTCTCATCGTCGTCCCGCTGGCGTACGCCTGGACGTTTCCGGAGCTTGGTTTTCGGGAAGGGGAGCTGGAGGAGATCCGCAGTC
>SLCK01000053.1 GCA_007125845.1 Gemmatimonadota bacterium | reverse complement strand
TGCCAGCTTTGACCGCTAACTTCCAGTGCGCCCGAGAGGATTCGAACCTCTGACCTTCGGCTCCGGAGGCCGACGCTCTATCCAGCTGAGCTACGGGCGCGTTGTGGATCGGGGGTGCGTGCGAATAAGCCGAGTTCTGTCATCGCCGAGGCGATGGGGAACCATTTCTCTGGGATCCGCATTGCTGCGGACCTCGTGCAGCCGACCCGGGACTCGATTGGAGCGGGCCGCTCCTCGTCCCTGCTTGGCCTTGCTCCGGGTGGGGTTTGCCATGCGACCCCCGTCTCCGGCGGCCCGGTGCGCTCTTACCGCACCCTTTCACCCTTACCTGTGCCCTCTCCCCGGGGGGAGGCGGGCCATCGGCGGTCTACTCTCTGTGGCACTTTCCGTCGGCTCGCGCCGCCCGGGTGTTACCCGGCACCCTGCCCTGTGGAGCTCGGACTTTCCTCCGACCGTGGCTCGACGCCCGATCGGCGATCCTCACTCGCATGCTACCCCTCGTATGCTTCCTGCCCCGAGGCCGGACGGGGACCGCTCGTAGGGCAGCGGACCCCGGATCCTCGGAGCCTGTAAGTCTACACCCTCGAGGCGCTGGGGTAAAGGGCGATTCGCGCCCTGGGAACTGCCGCCGCAGCCGCGGCGACCTCAGGCGCCTGCCGACCGAGGTGCCGCCTCCAGGAGCTCGGCGTACACCGCCTCCGTACGCTCGACCAGCCCTTCGGCCAGAAAGCGACTCGCGACGGTCCGGTGCGCCTCTCCCGTCATCCTCCCCCTGAGCTCCGCATCGTCCAAGACCAGGGAAAGGAGGGCGGCCAGGGCCTCGTCGTCGGAGGGAGGAAAGAGGAACCCGTTCACCCCATGCCGGACGACCTCCGGAGTGCCGCCAACCTCAGCGCTGAGAACCGGAACCCCGAGCCACATGCCCTCCAGGATCGCCTGCGAGAGCCCCTCCTCCACCGTCGTGAGGACCTTCACGTCGAGGAGAGCCCAACACGCCCGCACGTCCTCCCGGAACCCGGCATATGCCACCTGGACCCTCGACGGGAGCTCTCCCTCGATGGCGGCCAGCCGGGAATCCCGCTCGATTCCCGCGAAGAGGACGTTCACCGGCCGATTCAGCCGGGCGACGGCCCGAAGCAGGGTTTCCTGGTCCTTGCGACGAGCAACCACCCCGATGGTGGGAAGGTCCGGGTGCAAGCCGAGTGTCTCCCGGAGCGCCTCGAGTTCCCCGGGCTCCGGCACCGGCTCCAGCCGGCGGGGGTCCAGGCCGGTGTGCACCACCCTGATCGCAGCGCTCCTCATCCCCCTGGCCCGAAGGTCCCGCGCCACGCCGTGGCTGATCGCCACCACGCGGTCCGCAGCCTTTGCGTAGATGAAGTTCTGCAGGCGGCTGGAATGCGTCATCTGCCGCCGGGTGATCACGAGCGGAGGGAACCCGGGACCCATGCTCCGGGCGAGGATCGCGGCCTTGCGATCCCGCGACTCCTGCGCGTCGACGAGTTCGAAGCGGCCCGACTCGACGACGCGGCGGAGGGATCGCGCCGATCGCAGGCTCCACCCGCGGCGGAAGGCAAAGTCGATCACCGGCACGCCGCTCTCCAGCAGGCGACGCCCCAGGAGGCCATCTGCTGGGCACGCGACCTGCACCTCGTGTCCGCGGGCCGCGAGGCCCTCGGCGAGGTACTGGACCGATTGCACCGAACCGGCGCCGAAGTCCTGCCATGTTGTAAGAAGGATGCGGTACGGCCTCGTGGGGCGATCCATGACAGAGGGGGTTCGGGGATCCAATTGGAGCCTGTGGTCAAAGGTACCACCGACGCCAGACCCCGGCAGGGCCCGCCCGGACCCAGAACGCTCCCCCGGCCCTGACCCGGCCCGAAGTGCGCCGTACCGGATCGCAACCGAACGCAACCCGAAACCCTGGCAGTGGCGAGGGGTAACGGCACTGCATGAGACACGAGTTGCCCATCCTCCCCACCGACCGCCTCCCCGCGGGGTCCGCCCGGGTCGACCCAACGCGCGGACGGGGTGCGGCGTCCGACCCCCCGAACCGGTTCGAGCGGCTCTCGATGGAGCCCGAGGAGCAGCAGGCCGCCCTCGGGCCGAAGCAACGACGCACCCTGGCGTTTCGGGACCACGCCCGGTCCGTCCTGACCCGGAACCGGAGCCCCGATGTGGGATTCGACTGGAGCCTGAACCCCTACCGCGGCTGCGAGCACGGGTGCGTGTACTGCTACGCGCGACCCACACACGAGTATCTCGGCTTTTCGGCGGGGCTGGATTTCGAGAGCCGTATCATGGTGAAGGAGGACGCCCCGGAGCTCCTCGAGGCGGAGCTCGCCCGCCCCGGCTGGTCGCCGGTCCCGCTCGTCATGAGTGGTGTCACCGACCCCTACCAACCGCTCGAGAGGAATCTTCGGCTCACCCGCCGGTGCCTTGAAGTACTCGTGCGAGCGCGGCATCCGGTCGCCATCATCACCAAGTCCCGCCTCGTGGAGCGGGATGTCGGCCTCCTTTCGGCACTCGCCGGGTTCGGCGCGGCACATGTCACGATCACGGTCACGACCCTCGACCGGCGCCTGCAGCGAAGTTTGGAGCCGCGGGCCGCGCCTCCGGAGCACCGCTTCGCCGCAATCCGCACCCTGGCGAGGGCCGGAGTCCCGGTGGCCGTAAATGTCGCGCCCATCATTCCCGGCCTGACCGAGCACGAGATCCCCGCCATTCTCCAGGCGGCCGGAGACGCTGGCGCCACCGCCGCGGGGTACGTCACGCTTCGCCTTCCAGGGGCCGTCCGACCGCTCTTCCTGGAATGGCTGGATACCCACTGCCCGGACCGCAGCGGGAAGGTCCGGTCCCGCCTGGAGAGTCTCCACGGCGAAGAGCTCTACGACCCCAGCTTCGGTACCCGCATGAGCGGGTCGGGGCCCTACGCCGACCAGATCCGTGCCCTCTTCCGGGCCGGGAGACGGAGGGCAGGCATCGGCCGACGCCCCCTGGACCTCGACGTCAGCCACTTCCGTGCCCCGGCTGAGGTTTCCCCCCGAACCGCGCCGCCGCTTTCGGGTTCTCAGCTCGATCTCTTCGGAAGCTGACCGGGAGATCTCTCCCCCCAGCCGGACCAGACGCTGGGCGGAGCGCGATCCTCCACCGAGTCGTCCCTCTTCCTTCCGGCGGCAGCAGACCGGAGCACTTGCCAAGCATGGCTTCACATCATACTTTGTGTCACCAGACACCTGCTCACACCTACCGACTGGCGTCACGTGGATACTCAGCTCAGACGGGGTACGATCGAGATGGTACTCCTGCGGCTCCTGCGGGAGGGGGAGATGTACGGATACGAGGTTGCCTCGGAGCTCGTGCGGAGGAGTGGCGGCCGGTTCGAGGTGAGTGACGGCACGCTCTACCCGGTGTTCTACCGGCTGGAGGAGCGGGGATACGTGGAGCCGACCTGGCGGCCCCAGGAACGGGGGGTCCCGCGGAAGTACTACCGCATTACCGCAACGGGCCGGACCGCCTTGGAGGAGCTCGTGGCCGAGTGGCGCGACTTCACTGCCGGGGTCGAGAACATCCTGAACAACGAGGAGGACGTCCCATGATGACCCGGGTCGAAGAGCTTCCGGTGGAGGTCGAGGCCTATCTCGAGAGGGTGGGAAAGCGGATGCCTCGCCCCCTCCCACAGCGCACCCGGTTCGTCACTGAACTCCGGGCGCACATGCATGACCGCATCGAAGGGGGAGCCACCCCCGATGAGGCCATCGCTGCGATGGGCCCGGAAGAGGATGTGGCCCGGGACTTCCTGCAGCAGGTGGAGCTCACGCCGGCCTCACTGACCGAGCGGACGGGGGCCTTCGCCCTGGACATCCTGATCGGGATGCTTGCGCTGACCCCGTTGTGGGTAGTCCTCTGGCTCGTGCTGGTCCGCAGGATCGTGTCGCAGGTCGAGCTGAGTTCGGCGTTCCTCGTCCCGCCGGTGATCTTCTTTGCACTGGCGGCGCTCCTTTCGATGATCGTCGCCACTGTGGCGATCCTCTCCCTGAGCTACTTTCCGGTGTTCGAGGCGCTCCGCGGCCAGACGCCCGGGAAGCGTCGATTGGGGATCTTCGTGGTGAGAGAAGACGGCCAGGCCGCGGGCTGGGGGCCGGCGATCCTCAGACGCCTCCCCTT
>SLCK01000122.1 GCA_007125845.1 Gemmatimonadota bacterium | reverse complement strand
CTCAGGCCGCGCTCGCTTGGCGAAGGGGGATCACTCACGGCATTCCGGCTCTCCTCATCCTTCCATTCGCAATTGCCGGGGGTGTGATCGCGTGGGATCGGTGGATCCGTTTACGCGCCTCGCCTCAGCTTCAGCCGGCCCGCCCGCTCCACCTGCTCGGACTCGCCACTATCGGAGTCTGGAGTCATCCGGTCCTCGACTGGCTGAACACCTATGGGATGCGGTGGTGGATGCCCTTCTCCTCGGAGTGGAGCTACGGGGACGCGGTCTTCATCGTCGACCCCTGGCTTTGGCTCCTCCTCGGAGGAGCGCTCGCAGTTGGCTCTTCGGCGGGGCGGACGGCGATGCTCGGCTGGCTGCTCCTCGCCGGAGCAGGAACCCTCGTCGTCCTCGGCACCGGCGTGGTCCCCACATGGGTGAAGGCAACGTGGCTGCTTGGAGTCGCCGGGTGGATCGGCCTGCGGCTGCGTCTGGGACCCAATCCTCCTCGGGAGCGGACGGAACGCGTCGCCCGGCGCGCGTGCGTGGCGGCCGCGCTGTTCGTTGCGGCGATGGTCGCGCAGACCTGGGGCGCGGAGCGGGTCACTCTGGCCGCGGCAGCCGAGCTGGGCGTACCTCCGGTCGAGGAGATCATGGTGGGCCCGGTTCCGGCCGATCCGTTCCGAAGGGAGGTGATCCTCCGAACCGCGGGGGAGTACCACGTCGGCACCTTCTCATGGTTGGAGCGGCCCCGGCTGGTCCTCCGGCCCGATCCGATCGTCAATCACCCTCCCGACCCGGTGGTCCGTGCGGCCGTGAGCCACCCGGACGCCGTGCGCTACCTCGTCTGGAGCCGATTCCCCCTCTACTCGGTGAGCGACCGGGACAGGGGATGGTCCGTGCGCATCGAGGACGTTCGATACGGCAGCCGAGCCGCGGCCGGTGCCCTTTCCGGACTCACCGTCCTCGTCGATCCGGAGCTCACCCCGAGGAGAGCCCATGAATGAAGGAAGTCCCAGATCCTCATGACGACGTCGAACGCGGAGCCCAGCGCCCGCCTGGCTTCGCTCCCGGGCCACGGATACGCGGTTGTCGAATCCCTCTCGGCTCTGGGCAAGGGCAAACGGTGCGACGGCCTCTTTCGGTGCAACGCCGGGCACACCCCATTCCTGCACCGCGCGCTCGAGGACGGCACACCGCTTGACTTCGAGGGGCCCGTGCACCACAGGCACCGGAGCTTTCGTGGACGCGTCCGGGTTTCGCTCCTCGGTGTTGAACCGGAGGAAGGAGGGGACGTGTTGGTCCAGTTCGTGGGCTTGACCGAGCCGGAGGAGATCGCTTCCGCCAACGAATGAATCGGGCGACACCGACGAGCCTCACCCTCGCCGGGAGGTCGTCCGGTTGGAGGTCGCCCGGCTCAGGGGACGTATTCGAGGGGCGCCCCAGGCCCGAGCGGGATGCCGAGCAGGATCCAGAGCACGAGGGTCGGCACGGCGGTCACGGCAAAGACGACCGAGTAGGGAAGCATCGCAGCAATCAGGGTGCCCAGCCCGATCTCCCCGTCGTACTTCCGAGCGAAGATGATCACGAGCGGATAATAGGGCAGGAGCGGGGTGAGGATATTCGTGACGGAGTCCCCGATCCGGTACGCTGCCTGGGTGAGCTCGGGAGAAAACCCCAGCAGCATGAGCATGGGCACGAAGACCGGAGCCATGATCGCCCACTTCGCCGATGCGCCGCCAATGAAGAGGTTGATGAAGGCCGAAAGCAGGAGGAAGAAGAGGAAGAGCATCAACGCCACGATCGAGGAGAGGAGCGGAGTGATCTCCCCTTCGGGTCCCCGGAGCACTCCGCCAGCCGGAATCGCCATCCACGCGACGGCCGCGAGGGCGATCAGAAGCGTCACGGCGGCAGCGATCAGGCCTCTTCGTTCGTCGTCGCTCATCCCGGAGTACTCCTCGACCTCGACGGAGCCCTCATACCCCCCGAGCCGAGGCTCGAGGATCCTCTCCGTCATGAAGGTGCCGCCGGCCCCGAACACCGGAACCAGGGCGGCCATGAGCCACCAGTTGGCCGTCGGCGCGACCTGGTAGCTCGGATCCAGAAGCTGTGCGGCGGGCTCGGTGAATCCGGCGAGAAGGGGATCGAGCGCGGTCAGGACCAGGTTGGCGGAGAACCCACCCGAGACACCTGCGAATGCCGCCGCCAGACCTGCGATCGGATGTCGCCCAAGGGCATGGAAGATCACGGTGCCCAAGGGGATCAGGACGACGTATCCCGCGTCGACCGCCAGGGAGGAGAGAAGTCCCCCTACCACGACGGCCGCCGTGACCAGCACATCCGGGACACCCCTGATGAGTGCCTGGAGGGCCACCTCGATCAGCCCCGTTCGCTCCGCCACCCCGATGCCGATCATCACGACGAGCACCAGGCCCAGGGGCGGGAAGTCGGTGAAGGTGCGAGGCATCTCGACGAGGATTCGTCGGATGCTCTCCGCAGTCAGGAGGTTGACCGCCCGGATCTCCTCACCCGTGCCGGGATGCTCCGCGGCGAGCCCCATCGCATCGGCCAACCACGAGACGACGAGCACCAGGGCGCAGAAGATCGCGAAGAGGGAGACTGGATCCGGCAGGCGGTTTCCGATCCGTTCCACCCGGTCGAGCAGCCGAGCGGTCCATTTCTTGCTGGTATCCTTCGGTAGCTTTGAGTCCGGTGCGCTCACTCGCGCCCTCCTGCAACTCGGTAGCTTCGATGCGTCGCGCCGCAGGCAGCAATCGGACGCACGAGCGAGCGCGCTCCGGCGAGGTATCGGACCTCGAAGAGGTAACACCCGGACCCTCTGATCGAAAGCGGGTTAGACAACGCTGGACTTAGCGGGTACCCGGGTTTTAGCTTGAAAACCTACGGTTGGCTCGCAGGGGCGAGAAGCCACCGACGAGACGTCACTTAGATAGGGGTGCCGACATGCGCATCGCCAGTCCCGACAGGGAAAAGACGAAGATGAAGCGCAGGTGGAGGATTCCACCTCCCCTTCTGCAGAACGGTGAGGGACCCGGGCCAGAGGGCCTGGGGATCCTCGACGAGTTTCGGAGCGAGCTGGGTATCGTTCTGTGGAAATCGCTGCGATCGGTACTCCTCTGGGCGGATACGAACCCCAAGGATCGGCATTCCCTCTTTTCCGAGGGCTCCGACGAGCGTCGGCAGATCGAGATCCTCTCTTCGGTCCCGGACGACGAGGAGAGTCTCCGGGAAGCGCTCGAGGACCTTCTTGCCGTTCTCGCCCGACCGGTCGAGGTGGATCCGGAGTTCGTCGGCGTGGCGTGCAACCGGGTCGCCGCCTGGGCCGAGGGACGGAAGGCACTTCGCACCTCTCTCGAGTTCCTGCAGGGCGCCGCGCTCGCCTGCCCCGCCGACCCCGGCTTCGCCATGGCCGTCGGGCGGGCGACAAGAAATCTGGCAGAATACGGACGCTCGGAAGCATGGTACTACCGAGCGATTGGGCTGGCCCGGCAGGCAGGCGCCTGGGAACTGTATGTCAGGGCATACCTGAGCCACGGCACGATGATGCTTCGCCGGGGTGCGCTACCGGCGGCTCGCCGGAGCTTCCTCAAGGCCCTCCGACGTGCACGGCGCCAGAGCCTGAGGGACGGGGAGGCGCTCGCCCTCCACGACCTCTTCGCACTGGAAGGGCGCTCGGGGAACAGGAAAGAGGCGTTGACCTATGCCGACCAGGCGGTAGCAAGTTACGGTCCGCACCACGCGGGCCTGCCTCGACTCGCCCACGACATCGCATACTTCTGGCTGGAAGGCGGCGACCACGAGCACGCCCTGCCCGTCTTCATGGCCACCCTCGGTAGAGTCAAGGCCGACGAGCGACCGTTCGTGCTCGGGTCGGTCTCCCGCGCAGCAGCCGGGATGGAGGATATCGGGGCGTACGAATGGGCCCGCCGGGAGCTCGAGCGGTACGAGCCGTCGCCCGGTGTGGCGGAGGCCTGGGTGGATACGGCGAGAGCCGCCCTCGCCCTGAACCGGCTCGACGAAGCGACCGAGGCCGCCCACCTTGCCGAATCGGTTGCACGTGCACGGCGGGAGGGGCAGATGCGCTTCCTGGCCGAATCGATCCTCGAGGAGATCCAGGAGGAGCGCAACCGGAGAGAGTCTGAGCCCCGGGAGACCGCCGGAGAGCCCTCCTTCGCCAGCGACCAACTCGCTCGGGAGCTTCTCCGAAACCTGCAGCTCTCAGCCTCGGCCCCTTCCTCGGAGGAAGCAGCCCTCGCGACTGCCGGAGCTTGATGTG
>SLCK01000016.1 GCA_007125845.1 Gemmatimonadota bacterium | reverse complement strand
GCATCCCCGGGCCCCCTCCCCCCTCCCCCCTCCGGGGCACCCGAGTCCACCCTTCCACGGACCCTCGAACCTCAGCTCCCCACTCTCGTCAAAGAGGCCCCCAAAGGAGACGGGTGGATCCACGAGCTCAAGTTCGACGGGTACCGGATCCAGGCACGCATCGAGGCAGAGGAAGTCACCCTCTTCACCCGGGGGTGCCACGACTGGACGGACCGTTTCCCCGGCGTCGTCGCCGCCCTCGGCGCACTGGGCGCGCACGACACGTTGCTGGACGGCGAGATCGCCGTCCCGGCCCCCGACGGGACCACGGACTTCCAGGCCCTCCAGAACCGGCTCAGCCGGGGTCGGGCAGGCGACGTGACGTATTTCCTGTTTGATCTTCCATTCTACCGGGGACATGACCTCCGGCGGGTTCCGCTGCTGGAGCGGAAGCGGGTCCTCGAGGCCCTGCTCGACGCGAGGTCCACGGGCGATACCCTCCACTACAGCGACCACATCGTCGGACAAGGCGAAAGCGTGGCGAGGCATGCCTGCCTCCACGCGCTGGAGGGCGTCGTCGCGAAGCGTGCCGATGCGCGGTATCGGGAGGGACGGAGCCGCGACTGGGTCAAGGTGAAGTGCCTTCGCCGCGGGAGTTTCGAGGTCGGCGGGTGGACTGAGCCGTCGGGGTCGCGCACCGGGCTCGGGGCGCTCCTCGTCGGCTCCCGCAACGACGAGGGGGACCTGGTCTACCGGGGGCGCGTGGGGACCGGTTTCTCGGATCGAGACCTGGCCAGCCTCCGGGACCGTCTCGATGAACTCCCGGCCCCCGAGGCGCCGTTCCACGACCCTCCGACCGGTGCTGCGACCAGGGGTGTGCACTGGGTCCGACCCGATCTAGTGGTGAACGTCGCCTTCGGAGGGTGGACCGACGAGGGAATCCTCCGCCATTCCACCTTCAGGGGAGTGGAAGCCGTGTCAAGTCCAAAGAAGAAGCAGAAGAAGTCGAACCGGGTCGCTGGCGTTGCGCTTTCGAATGCCGACCGGATCCTCTACCCGGAGCAGGGGCTGACCAAGCGCGACTTGGCCCTCTACTACGAGGCCGTCGCCTCGTGGATCCTCCCCCACGTCAAGGGCCGCCCCCTCTCGCTGGTGCGCTGCCCGCAGGGCCGGGAGAAGGATTGCTTCTACCAGAAACACCTCACCGAGGGCATGCCCGAGCCCTTGCGGGGCATCAAGGTCTCAGAGCCAGGCAAGACCGACGCGCCCGCTGACCTCTACGTCGCCGCCGATGACCTCCCGGGCCTGGTGAGCCTCGTCCAGTTCGGGGTGCTGGAGCTCCACCCGTGGGGAAGTCGCGAGGACCGCCTGGACCGGCCGGATCGCATCGTCTTCGATCTCGACCCCGGCGACGGGGTCACCTGGTCCGAGGTCAAGTCGGCCGCAGTCCATCTCCGAGCGATCCTGGCCGACATGGGGCTCGAAAGCTTCGTCCGGACCACCGGGGGAAAGGGGCTCCACCTGGTGCTCCCCATCGTCCGGCGCTCGACGTGGGACGAGTGCCGGGAATTCTCGCAGGACCTGGCCCGCAGGATGGAGCGCGATGAGAAGACCCGCTTCGTCAGTTCGTCCAGCAAGGCGAAGCGGAAGGGAAGGATCTTCGTGGACTACCTCCGGAATGGGCGGGGGGCCACGGCCATCGCCTCGTATTCCACCCGGGCCCGCCCCGGGGCGCCGGTGGCCACGCCACTACGGTGGGACGAGCTCGACCGACTGGACAGCGCGGCGGCATTCACCGTGGAGACCGTACCGTCCCGCCAACAGACCCTGGATGCCGACCCCTGGGAGGGGTTCTTCGGGCATGGACAGGTGCTGACGTTGGGCATGAGGGAGGCCGCCAAGGGCTGAGCTGCGCCGTCTACGAAGTCGCCCCGTTGCCGCTCCGGAGACTCATCCGGATCGTCTCCAGGAGGTCCACTTCGACGGCTTCGTCCTCGTCGTCCTCGTCGTCCCCGTCGGCGCTGGCATCGCCATCGTCCCCATTCCCGCCGGATAGGATCTCGACCACGTCCTCACCCTTCTCGGACTTCCGCGCCGCGAGTTCGCGAAGTTCCTCGGCGGCCTCGTCCTTCATCTCGTCGAGATCCAGTTCGTCCGCGACCAGCGCGTCGATGGCCTTCGCGAACCGCTTCACCTCGGCGTCGTCCACGGCGGGCTCGGCCTCAAGTCCCACGTCGGCGGGGCCTCTGACCTCGTCGTGAAACCGGAGCGTCTCGGCGCGGAGGATCCCGGCCTCGGCCAGGATCGCCACCAGGTACTCCTTGTTGCGCATGACGAAGGTGGCGATCCCCGCGCGCCCGGTTCGCTCCATCACGTCGGCGAGGAGTCGATAGGCCTTGTTCGTGTCCCCCGAGGGCGTGAGAAAATAGGCGCGCTCGAAAAACAGGGGAGGGATCGAATCGGCCTTGACGAAGCGCTTCAGGTCGATTTCCCGCGACTTTCCCGGCGACACCGCATCGAGCTCCTCGTCGGTGACCACGACCGGGTCTTCGTCCTCGAATTCGTGTCCCCGGGCGATCTCGCCGTCCTCCACCAGGCGGTCGTGAGCCGGGCAGTAGAACCTCCGGCGGAGGGGGGTGCCGTCCTTGTCCAGCATTCGCAGCGAGACCCGCGACCCTCGGCTGGCGGGAAAGAGCCGTACCGGCACGGTGATGAGCCCGAAGCTGATCGTACCGGACCAGAACGCCCCCCCCGGCCTAGGCATGCTCGAGCGCCTCCACGCTCGCCTCAAGGAGTTCCAGGAGCTCGTCCGAGCCCTCCTTTTCCTCGTACGCCTCGGGCTCCACCACCCCCCCTTTCCGCTTGATCTCGATGAGCTTCGCCACCCGTTCGCGGTAGTCGTCTTGGTACCGCTCCGGCTCGAAGTCCTCCTCCAGCGCCTTTACGAACTTTTCGGCCATTTCAAGTTCCCGTTTCGCCAGGTCGCGGCCCGTGGGCGCCTCCAACTCCGTCGCCGAGATGACCTCTCCGGCGTGCCGGAGCGTCACCAGGAAGAGGTGGCCCTCCTGGGCCCGCAGCGCCCCCAGGTACCTCTTCTTTCGCATGACCCAGCGCGCGACCCCTTCCACCCCCCGGGACTCGAGGGCGCGGGCGAAGGCATAGTACGATGCGTCGTTCTCGTCGGGCCCCAGGTAGTACGGCCGCACGTACCACTGGTGGTTGATGAGGGAAGGGTCCACGAACCGCGTTACCTCGATGTCGCGCGAGGCCTCGGGCTCGAGGGCCTCCCGCTCCTCGTCGGAGAGGACCACGATCCGGTCGGCCTCGACCTCGAGCCCCCGCCAAGCCTCGGCGAACTCCACGGTGGCGTCGGTCCGCGGATTGATCATGCGCTGCTCGAGGGGGACCAGGTCGTCCGAATGGAGGAGCCGGAAGCGGATGTTCCGGTCCTGCAGCGCCGAATACAGCTTTACCGGGAGGCGGGTGTCGCCGAAGCCCACCACCGCCTTCCACATGGCCCGGGCGGTCACGAGCTCTCCTCCTCCGACCAGCATCTCGCGCACCCTCGAAGCCCGCGTTCCCGCCAGGCCCAGTGGCAGAACGGGCAGTGGGGACCGTCGCAGTCCTCACAACACACCTCCATCTCAAGCACGTAGGGCTGGAGGCACACCTCGCATCGCTCTCCACCCCCGAGCCACCACGGGCGCGTGTACGTCCGGTCGGAACGCGGCGGCACCATGGTGCTTCCTCCGGATCGAGGGTTGGGGTTGCGGCCCTGATGCGGGCCCGGTTTGCCTGCTCCAGGGGTCTGCGAACTGCGTGCCAAATCCAGACCGTGGGTCCACCGTCGCCAGACCGATAAGCCCCAAAACGTTGGGCCCCAAAAACGTCCGGTCGATCGCCGAGATGTTTACCCCCCCACCTGGAGGCACCGTTCCACCTCCCGGCACACAGCTCACCAAGCCGTCACGTGGCTGTGCCTTCGAGGTGGACCCGGACGCAAAGACTTCGAACCGTGGCCGCGCTGCCGTTCAATGGGGCCCGGGTCGAGACCAGACCGTGGAACTCGCTCACCCTCATGGCCAGCCCGGCTCCTGCGTGTAGGGATTACCGATGGCCATGTACCGCCTTCAAGAAAGGGCCGGTAACCGTGGGGCGTCTCCGCTCCACGGACCGGGTGTGCCGTGTGGCACGGATGCTGCTACTGGAGTTTGCATGCCCCCGGAACAGTCCGGACCAGGCCTCGCACATATCTGATACAACAGGAGGTACGCCATGGCTTCTTCTGCCCAGAAACACCAAGAAGGATCCGTTGCCAAGGCCATCGAGGAGCAG
>SLCK01000136.1 GCA_007125845.1 Gemmatimonadota bacterium | reverse complement strand
GAAAGGAGTTTCGGGACCTTGGGATCGAGGTTCGCGCCCACTCCTACGGGACGATCGCCGAGGAGGTCCCCGAGGCGTACAAGGACGTGGCCGAGGTCGTGGACGTGGTGGCCGGCGCGGGGATCGGCAGGAAGCTCGCTCGGCTTCACCCCATGGGGGTCCTCAAGGGTTGATCTGGGACACGGGGGCCAGCCGCCCTCGGCGGCTCCCATGCCGAGACGAAGGCCCCCCGGGACTGGTCCGGAGTCGGGAGGGGAAATGCCTAGGAGGTTGAACGGAGGGGATGAGGACCATGGAGGGACCGGAGCTTATTGCGAGGGCGAGGGGGAGAGCCGGGAATGATGATCCGCCCCGGGGGTGACCCCCCGCCCTCGCCCCCTCCGCAACCGGCCGAAGCCGAGGAGAGCGCGGCCAACGAAGACCCGTACCTCTCGCGGGTCCTCGAGATCACGAGGGCCTTCGCCCTGGAGTGCGGGGGACCCCGGGCGCTCCAGGCCGTTCGTCCGGATGCCTCGCTGGTCCGGGACCTGGGGCTGGGCAGCCTGGAACAGGTGGAGCTCCGCCTTCGGCTCGAACAGGTCCTCGGCGTGGAGCTACCGGACGAGACCCTTGCCCTGGACACGCCGTCCGAGCTGGCGCGGGCTGTGGTGGAAAGCCGCCTTGCGCAGCCGACACCTCCTCCCATTCTGACGCCCCCTCCACGGGACGCGGGCGTCCATCGTGCAGAGGGATCCGCCACCCTGCAGGAAGCCCTCCGGAGGTGGGCCGACGCCGATCCGAGTCTGCCCCACGCCTATCTGAGGCAGGGCGACGGGTCGTTCGCGACCCTCACCTACGGCGAGTTCTGGGATGGGGCAGCCGCCATCGCCCGGGGGATTCACCACCGGGGAATCGGGAGAGGCGAGACGGTGGCTCTCATGCTTCCCACAGGCGCCGACTTCCTACGCTCGTTCATGGGAATCCTCCTTGCGGGCGCCGTTCCCGTTCCCCTCTACCCTCCGTTCCGGACCGCCGGCCTGGAGGACTATCTGAAGAGACAGTCGGGAATCCTCGAGAACGCGCGGACCCATCTCCTTCTCTGCACGCCCGAGGTGTTGCCCGTCGGCCGGATGCTCAGGGCAACGCCGGGCCCCACCCTTGCCACGACCACGCCCGAGGGGCTGGCCCGGACCGACGGTCCGGTTCCCATCGCGTCCGGAACTCCGCAGGACCCGGCCCTGATCCAGTACACCTCGGGGAGCACCGGCGCGCCCAAGGGGGTCGTGCTGAGCCAGGGTGCCCTCCTCTCCAACATCCGGGCCATCGCGGAGCACATCCAGATGACTCGCTCCGACGTCGGGGTGAGCTGGCTCCCCCTCTATCACGACATGGGTTTGATCGGCTCCTGGCTCAACTGTCTTTACCACGGCGTGCCCCTCGTTCTCATGTCGCCCCTCTCCTTTCTCGCCCGGCCCGACCTCTGGCTCTGGACGATCCACCGGTTCCAGGCCACGCTCTCCGCATCCCCCAACTTCGGCTACGAGCTCTGTGCCCGTAGAATCCCGGACGAGAGGCTCGAGGGGCTCGACCTCTCATCCTGGCGGTGCGCCCTCAACGGAGCCGAGCCGGTGAGCGCCGAAACCCTCGAGCGCTTCTCCCGACGCTTTGGGCCGCACGGATTCCGCCCCGAGTCGCTCATGCCCGCCTATGGTCTGGCCGAGAGCGCTGTGGCCCTTTCGCTGTCTCCACTGGGACGGGTCCCGGTGATCGACCGGGTCGCGCGAGCTCCGTTCGAGAGGGAGGGCAGGGCCGAGCCGGCTTCTCGGGAAGAAAGAGCCCCCCTCAGCTTCGTATCCATGGGCACCCCCCTTCCTGGCCACGAGGTGAGGGTGGTCGACGACCTGGACGAGTCCCGTCCGGAGAGGCAGGTTGGGCGACTCCTCTTTCGCGGTGCATCCAGCATGGACGGCTACCACCGGAGTCCCGACCTGACCCGCGATACCGTCCTTCCCGGTCAGTGGATCGACACCGGGGACTTCGCCTATCTGAAGGACGGGGAGCTGTACATCACGGGTCGGCGGAAGGATCTCATCATCAAGGCGGGCCGAAACCTCGTCCCCGAGGACATCGAGGCCCTGGTCGCCTCCGTGGAGGGAATTCGAAGGGGATGCGTTGCGGCCTTCGGTGTCTCGGACCCCGAAGCGGGTACCGAGCGACTGGTGGTCCTGGCCGAAACCCGGACGACGGACCCGGAGGCGATCCATACCTTGGAGAGCGCGATCATCACGCGTCTCTCCGACGCTATCGACCTCCCGCCCGACGAGGTGGTCCTTCTGCCCCCCAGGTCCGTGCCCAAGACCTCCAGCGGCAAGATCCGCAGGAGCGAGGCCAGGCAGTGGTTCGAGGCCGGCCGGTTGGGAACGCCGGAGCGCCCATCAGTGCGGATGGTCATCGAGCTCCTCCGGGGCGGCGCCATGCGGTTCACCGTATCGGCGTGGGCCAAGGTCCGCCGGGGCGCCTATGTGGGCTACCTCGCCGTGGCCGCGGCGGCCTTCGGACTTTTGCTCACCCTGCCGGCGTGGGGCCTCGTCGCTATCCTTCCGGGGCGACGTCCGGCGTCGCTCATCGGGCGGGGGCTGACGAGGATCGCCCTCCGCATAGCCGGCATCCGCACCTCCGTCGAGGGACGGGAGAATGCGCCGGACCGGGGCCCCGTCATCCTCGCGTCCAACCACGCCTCCTACGTGGACACCGCCGTGCTGCTCGGCCACCTGCCGCTGGACGTCCAGATCGTGGCCAAGCGGGAGGTGCTTGGGTGGCCCCTCATCGGCACGTTCGTGCGGAAGGGAGAGCATCCCACCGTCGACCGATGGGACGTTCGAAGGGGCGTCGAAGACCGGAGGGCAGTGGCTCGCCGCCTCGCGGGCGGTGACGCGATCTTCTTTTTTCCGGAGGGAACCTTCACGCCCGCAGTGGGCCTCCGACCTTTCCGCCTGGGCGCCTTCGAGACCGCCGTGGAAACGGGGACCGCGGTCGTCCCGGTGGCCCTGAAAGGCACCCGACGTGCCCTTCCCGCGGGGCGGGCGCTCCCTCGTCCCGGGCGCGTCCGGCTGTGGATCGGGCCCCCAATCCTTCCCGAGGGGGAGGGTTGGCCCGCGGTGATCGCTCTGAGAAACCGGGTTCTCGACGCCATCGCGGCCCACTGCGGAGAGCCGAAGCTCGAGACGGTCGCAGGGAGCCCCGCGTCTCCGAAGCCGCCGGCGTGAAGCAGTTCTCCTTCTGAGCGATGCCCAATCCAGTGATGGGACCGCAAGCCGATGAGAAGGAGCCACCGAAGGGCCCGACACATGGTGGCAGGCCTTGGCTCCGAGGGCAGGCGCTCGCCTTCCTGTTGATCCTGGGGGGAGCTGGCATGACTGGACAGGGGTGCAGCCAGGAGCCGGAACGGAGCTACGATTTTCGGGAGGAGGTGAGTCTCCCGGAGCCTCGGACTTCGGGGCCGGTCTCGTTGGAGGAAGCGATCCGCGGCCGCCGTTCGGTACGCGACTTCCGAATGGACCCCGTCAATCTCGACCAGGTCTCCCAACTTCTGTGGGCCGTTCAGGGAATCACCGACGGGAATGGGCTCCGGGCCGTCCCGTCCGCGGGCGCGACCTACCCCCTGGAGATCTACCTCATCGTGGGAGCCGTGGAAGCATTGGCGCCCGGAGTCTATCGCTATGCCCCGGAGCGACACACGTTGGACCTCCTGCAGTCGGGTGACCTCCGGGAGGAGGTGGCCGCCGCCGCGCTCGGTCAATCCTGGATCGCGCAGGCCCCGATCACGATTCTGGTGGCCGCCGTGTTTTCGAGGACGACGGGACGGTACGGGGACCGGGGCCGGCAGTACGTGCACATGGAGATGGGACACGCAGCCCAGAATGCCTACCTGCAGGCGGAAGCTCTGGGGCTGGGAACGACGATGGTAGGAGCCTTCCGCGACCAGGCGCTTGCTGAGGCTGCGGGCCTGCTCTTCGAGGAACACCCCCTGGGACTCCTTCCCGTGGGCGTTCCCCGATGAGCGACATTCGAGCACGAAGGGGGGGAGCGCGACGATCGTCTTCCGGAGGCCGGAAGACGGAGGTGACGATTTCCGGGGACGGGGTCCGCCTCGAAGGCACCCTCACCCTGCCGCACCAAGCCCTGGCGATCGTCGCCGTTCTCAACGATCCAGAGCATGGCCGCGACCACCCCCGGAATCGGTTCATTGCCGACATCCTCCGCTCGACCGGGATCGGCACCCTCGCGCTCGATCTCCTTACCCGCGCAGAGGACCGGAGCCGCTCCCGGAGTGCTTCCCCACCTCTCGCGCAGGAGTGGATCCCTGAGCATGCCGTGGCCGCCGTGAATTGGTTGGGTGACATTGACCCGGCGCGGGACGTGGCCGTGGGACTTCTTGGCCACGGTCCCGCAGCCACCGCCGCCCTGAAGGCCGCGGCGATGAGACCGGATCGGGTGGCGGCGGTGGTCTCCAGCGAAGGCCGCCCCGACCCGGCCGAGCCCTCCCTGAGCGAGGGCACGGCTGCCATTCTCCTCGTGGTCCCGGGATGCGACGCTCACGCGTTTCACGTGGCGGTGCCGATTCGGATCGGCTACAGCGGATCCGAGCGGATATCAAGGCGCTCTGTTACGGCTCGATGCTTCTCCGTGAGATCCTCCCGGCTCCGCCCACCAATCCAGATCCAAGCCAGCTCGTAGCTGTAGCTATCCTGGTCCGACACCTCCGACAGTCGCATTCCCTCATCCACCCGAAGGAGGATGGAGGTGCCGGGCACTTCCCGCTGGATCCGCTCGAGCTCGCTGCGCCCGGGCACACGCGTAATACGGGCATCTTCCCAGGCACGCAGAAAGTACTTGGCTGCGAACGGATACTCGCCGCGGCCGCGGGGCATCTCGGGGGCACGTCCCAGTGCCAGCTCGATCGCCGCCTTCTGATGGCTGGCTCCGTCCACCTTCTCGAAGAGTTCGAGGTGGGATTGAGACAGACGCGGGTTCACTTCCAGAAGCCAAAGGTGGTCCTGCGACGGGTCGAAGTAGAACTCAATGTTGAACGCCCCGTCGTCGAGCCCAAGGTGACGCATGACGCGCTCCCCGCTGCGGGCCATCCGTTCCTGGAGCTGGGCCGGCAACCGAGAGGGATATTCGTAGCGAGCGAACGAAATCCCGTTCGACTCTCGGATGGAATCCACCACTCCGTAGATCCGAGGGGTGCCGCGGTGCACGTAACCCTCCAGGGTGCACTGCTCTCCCGATACGATCTCTTCGGCGATCAGGCACCACCCCCCCAGCCGACGCAGATCCTCCGGCACATCCGCCAGGGCCATGAGACGTTCGAGCGGGCGGGCCAGTCGACCGATGCCCTCCCGGACGAATGGAAAGGCTCGGAGGGCATCGTCGGGCTCATTGACCCGGAACCCGAGGTAGGACGCGTACCCGTTGAACGGCTTGATCCAGAACGGGTAGCGGAGCTGCCCTTCCAGCTCGGCGAGCGCTCCGTCATGGAACGGATCGACAGCAGTGAAGCGCGGAGTAGTCTCGGGAGACACCTCCGCCTGCAATCGGCGTTCCCAGAGCTTGTGATTGCACTTGAGAACCGCTTCCAGGCTGGGACCCGGCAGGTTTCGGCGGGCGGCCAGGAGCGCGGCGATCTCGATTCCGGGAAAATCCATGAACGAGACGATCGCGTCCACGGGTTCGCCAAAACGGTCCAGGGACGCCTCGGCCTCGTCCAGAAGCTGGACAACCGGAACTGCCCGGACCCGTCGAAGGGCAGAGCTCGAAATCAACGTGTGGAATGCGAAGTGGCCGTCGGGGTCCAGTCTCTCCACATGCCGGTGCTGGTGCTCGTTGTATCCCACTATGAACACGTTGCCCCGCCGGCCCTCCACCGGAGCCAGATGAGGGCTCGGGACGGGGAAACTGTTCCCCGACCGGGAACCACGCGTCCGAGCCAGCCTCGTCATCCAGTTCTCTCCCATCTCGTGGCACCCGTTTCTTATTCCTCCACCGTCAACACTCGGAGAGGTTGCTAGAGGAACGTTCTCGGAACCGACTCGTTCCAGATCCGGGTGAAGACTCTCGTCTTCCCCTCGAAGGCATCCAGAGTGGCGTGAATCTGAAACGCTTCCGGAGTAGATCTCATCACGGTGCGGGTTTCGGTGCGAACGTCCCAATCTCCCCGGGAAACCCCGTACACACTCGTTACCTCTCCCTCGACCGAGTCGAAGTCGTGCTCCTGGTAGCGGTACCACTCGTCGGTTCGCCGTTCCACCGTCAGGCCGATGTCCCCGAGACGATAGACTCCGTCATGGTTCACCACATGGAGCCTGGCCTCCCCGTCTCCCAGGTCCCGGGTGACGATCCAGTTCCGTCGCTCGCCCTCGAGGATCGTGCGGTGAGACGGCTCCGCGCTTTCGGGTCGCCCGAAGGGCCGCAGGGCCGCGTCCTCGCTGTCGCGACGCTCACGCACGGGTAGGATGAGGGCGCTCCTCGTCGGGAAGACGGTGAGTCGCACCGGCTCCGGTGGCGGCCACGCCTGCGGCCAATAGGAGGTCGACAGTCCGAGGCGGATCCGATGGCCGGCCGGTAGGGACTGGGCCAGATCGTTCAGCTTGACCCGAATCTGGACGGGCACACCCGGGGGCAGGGAGCTGGGACGGTCGGGTCCGTCGCGGTGGCAGAGGTTCAGCAAGCCGTAGGTCACTCGGGTGGCTGTGTCGTCGGGAGCCAGATCGGAGAGCCGAACAGCCAGCATCGCCGTGGGGCGATCGACCGCCAACGTCACCTCCAGCACCGGCCCGCCCAAGATCTCCATCTCGCTCCCCAGGGGCGGACTGTCGAACACGAGAGAGCCCCCGTCCTCTTCCCTCTGGTCGTACGGGAAGTCGGGCGCACCCTTGTACGAGCACCACTTGCCGGCGAAGAGCCCCACGCTCAGGGGCGACTGCACCGTCACGGGATCCTCCCGATGCGGCTCGATCCCCGGAAAGAGGATCCGTCCCGGAGCGAGCTGGTAACGGTGCTCGCCGATCCCGGGAGAGGGCCAGGAAGGTTCCCCCACCCACCGCCCGGGGCGGACCTCATAGTCCGTCTGCGGGGGCACGCTTTCCTGCATCCAGACTCGCAGTGCGGGCTCGGTCATCACGTCCGTGTCTTCCCCTTTGAGCCACTGATCCCACCAGCGCACACACTCCTGCAGGAATCCGATCGCCGGACCGGGAACCCCCAGGTGTGGATAGACGTGACTCCACGGGCCGATGAGGCCTCTCACCGGAGCCTTGAGGTGCTCGACCAGGCGGAAGACCGGATCCGAGTATCCGTCCGCCCAACCCGACACCGCAAAGACGGGGCACTGAATGGCTCCATAGTCCTCGGACACGGAGCCGTGGCGCCAGAAGTCGTCTCTCGTCTGGTGCTGCATCCAGTTGTGGAGCCAGAGACCGCTGCCTTCGAGTCGCTGAAACCACAGCTTCCTCCACCGCTCCCCCACCACTTCGGGATCGGGAGGCATGCTGTTGTACGCGAACATGGTGGAGGCCCAGGAAAGGTTGTCGTTCAGGAGGCACCCGCCCATGAAGTGGATGTCGCTTGCGTAGCGGTCGTCACTGGCGCAGACGCTCACCACGGCCTGAAGCTGCGGAGGGCGCCGGGCGGCGATCTGAAGCGCGTTGAATCCTCCCCAGGAGATACCGATCATCCCAACTCGACCGCTGCACCAGGGCTGTCCGGCAATCCAAGCGAGGACGTCTTCGCCATCGGCCAGCTCGGTCTCCAGGTACTCGCCTTCCAGGACTCCCTCCGAGTCCCCACTTCCCCGGAGATCCACCCTCACGCAGGCGTATCCGTAGCCCGAGAAATAGCCGTGCATTCGCTCGTCCCGGGTTCGCTTCATATCCCGCTTCCGATACGGGATGTACTCCAGGACGGCGGGCACGGGATCTCGCGCCGCTCCTTCCGGCAACCAGATTCGGGCGGCCAGCCGGGTTCCGTCCCGCATCGGGATCCAGGTGTTCTCGATGGTTTGGACGCGGTGCGGAAACTCTTCGGGGAGCTTCACGTGCAGCATCAGTGCTCCCGTCGATGGTGGGCGTTCGAGCCTTCTGTTGTGCCGGCATCTCGAGGGGTCCCGGCCTGCACGGAACCCACCTCCTTCAAGAAGTTCAGCAGTTTCCGGTCCGTGAGCCATTGCCCACTTCCCCGAGGCAGGACGCACGACACCCGTCGATCACACTCGTCCACTTGCCGGAAACACACGACCCATTGGATCCTCGACGTCCGGGTCCCGGGGTCGCAGGCGCCGACGGTGTGTGCGACGGCAATCCACCGCCACGACTCGCCCGCGAACTCGAGCTGTCCGTACTTTCGATGTGGAAACATCGTTCGATCCTCCTGCCCGTAACCCTGCACGGACCCTCTCATCGAGGATCGGTGACTCGGCGTTCGGCTTCCAAGAAGCTGGAAACCCAACGGTGAACATTGCTGACGCGGACCGATCTCCGGGCCGCCGTCATGCGGGCGTCGCGCTCCTCGGCGGGCATCGCGCAGGCCCTGCGGATGGCCTGGGCGAGACTCTCCGGGTCCCGTGGGTTCACCAGGAGCGCGCTGTGTCCCAGTTGGCCTGCGGCGCCGGCGAAGGCGCTCAGGATCAGGACCCCGGATCCCCCATTGGCCGCACAGAACTCTTTGGCCACCAGGTTCATGCCGTCGTTGACCGGCGTCACCAGGGCCGCATCGGCAATCCGGTAATGCGCCAGGAGCTCCTCTCGCTCCCAGCGTTCGTACCGGTAGTCCACCGGTGTCCACCCCCCATCTCCCCACTCCCCGTTGATCTTCGATACGAGCTCCTCGACTCGGGCCTTCGTCTCGACGTAGGCCGGGACGGCCTCCCGGCTGGGCACCACAAGCTGCCGAAGGACCACCTTCCCTCGAAGCTCCGGGAACCGATGCAGGGCACGATCGAATCCGTGGAGCTTCTCGGGGAGCCCCTTGGTGTAGTCCAGTCGGTCCACCCCCAGGACGAGCGTGCGCCCGTTCAGCTCCCGGCGCAGATGTGTCGACCGCTCCACGACCTGCGAGCTTGCCGCCCCTTCCGCGAACTCTTCGAAGTCGATGGAGATGGGAAAGTGGCCGCTCCGGCCCCGCCGGCGCTCCGGGCGATCTTTGGGGGACGCCCACCGGTGGCCTTTCACCCCTCGGTCACCGATGGCATCGACGACTTCGAGGAAGTTCGATTCGTGCCGGGGCGTCTGGAACCCCACGAGATCGTAGGAGAGAAGACCCCGCACGAGTGCCTCGTGGTGTGGCGCCTTCTCGAGCTCCAGGAGTCGGGGAAACGGGGTGTGCAGGAAGAAGACGATGCGGTTTTCCATTCCGAGCGAGCGAAGCTCATCGGCTACCAGCATGAGGTGGTAGTCGTGCACCCACAGCAGGTCGTTCGGGCCGGCTATGCGCGCGAGTGCGCGAGCGAAGCGCCGGTTCACTTCACGGTAACTTTCCCATTCGAGCGAATCGACGGCCGGGGAGGGCGGAAGGCCGTGGAGAACGGGCCATAGGACCTGGTTCGAAAATCCCTCGTAGAAGCGACGATGGACAGCCTCCTCCACGCGGACCGCCCGCATCCCGTAGGGGCGCTCTCCGAGCTCCGAGCCCAGTGCTCGCTGCAGCTCCGGCTGGCCCACCGCCGGGGCTCCGGACCAGCCCACCCACACTCCGCCTCCCCGCCGCATTGCCGGCTCCATCGCCGTTACGAGCCCGCCCGCGGCCGGCTCCACCGACCAACCCTTTCCCGGTTTCGGCGTCAGGACGACCGGCAACCGGTTCGACGCCACCACCAAGCGCATTCCAGCCCTTCTCGGGTTCGACGGTCGCAGGAGATCCTGCCGTGCCGCAGTCCCGCGGCGTCTGGAAACGCGCTTCGGTGGAGTCCTCGTTTTCTGCGACTCGCGGCGATTCGGGGCGATGTCATCCATCTGCGTGCCTCCTGGTGCTTGGTAGCTTGCCGGATCTCATGGCCACCAAAGGACGGCGGATTTCGGGACCGGACTGCTTCACACTGCGGAACGGCTGTTCCAGTCGGGGCTTGGACGTGGAGTTGGGAATGGGGAACGGACGCACAGGCCGTACCACGCTCGAAGTGAGTCCCCAGCGATGCTGGGACTCAGGTGCAGGCGGGACGCACGGGCTCGGAAGCTTCGGGTTCGGAGGCTGACAAGGCGGAGCGGGAGCATCGGACTTTTCGTCCCGCCGGAATGGGGGTGGGTGGGACGATCTGACGGCACGGTCGGCGCCCGAAGAAACGAGCCCGAGTGAACGGATAGTCCGGAAGCGAGCAGGGGAATAAGGGGGGCAATGTCGAGCCCGCGGGAGGCGCAGTCGTCGAAGTGCTGGCACGACCCTGGCACTTCTTAGAGAGCCCCACACCATTGGGGAATGGAAGGGAACATCCCAACCATCAGGGCGTGCCCACCGTCCGGGTCAGGAGACGATCCGCGGGTCGGGGGTCGGTCTACGCAGGTCCCCGCTCCATCACCGGCGCTGAATTCCAATCGCCGGTGACGCGCGCGCCAACAGGGTGACGTGCGCGCCAACAGCGTTGAGCCACCAAGAATCGAGGGGGTGCGAGTGAGCTATTTCAGGGCCGTCGCCACGGACTTGGACGGGACCCTGGCGTACCACGACGAGGTGGACCCGGAGGTCATCGAGGCGCTCCGGGAGATCCGGACCCGGGGAATTCGCACGGTCCTGGTCACCGGCAGGATCCTGGCCGAGTTACGCCAGGTGTTCCCGACCCTGGAGGACGAGTTCGATCTGGTGGTGGCCGAGAATGGCGGTGTGCTCTCGGGACCCACGGGCGTCCGGCCACTCAGCTCGCCGGTGGATCCCGACCTGGCCCAGGCCCTGACCCGCCGGGACGTACCGATCCGGGTGGGCCGGGTGCTCCTCGCCTGCGGCGCCGGGTGCGAGGAGGCCGTCGCGGAAGAGGTCCGTCGGAGCGGCTACGAACTCCAGCTCGTTCGGAATCGAGGCGCCCTCATGGTTCTGCCCCCAGGGGTGAACAAGGGCACGGGAGTCATGGAGGCTCTTGGGGATCTGGGCATTTCCCGGCACAGCACCGTGGCGCTGGGCGACGCGGAGAACGATCACAGCCTCCTGGCCGCGTGCGAGTTGGCCGTGGCGGTGGCCGACGCGGTCTTCCCTCTCCAGCAGCACGCCGACGTCGTCCTCGAGAAAGCCGGTGCGGAAGGGGTGACCGAGTTCCTTCGAGGCTCGCTCTTCCTGGGGGATGAACGCGCCCTCTCGCCCCGCTGGCAACTTAAGTTGGGCCGCTGCATGGACGGGGACGACGGGGCCTTCATTCCCGCCTCCCAGGTGAACGTCCTCGTCAGCGGCGGGACCGTCTCGGGGAAGTCCTACCTGGCCGGGCTCGCCGCCGAGCAGCTCGCGGCCATGGGATACAGCGTGGCGGTGCTGGACCTGGAAGGCGACCACGCGCACCTGGCCTCCCTGCGCGGCGTCCTGGGATTCTCCCACGGGCGCTTGCCGGATCCGGAGGACCTGCCCGGGCTCCTCACTCACCGGTTCAGCAGCGTGGTCCTGGACCTCTCCCTGGAGCCCTTGGAAGAGAAGCGGGCCTACGCACGCCGGGTCCTGACGGTTCTGTTGCGACTCCGAAAGACGATGGGCCTCCCCCACTGGGTCGTGCTGGAGGAGGCGCACCACGTCCTCACCGACCCCCACTTCGCGCAGGAAGTTCTCTCCGACCCGGTGCGCGGCCTCTTCCTGGTAAGCTGGCGTCCGGTGGATCTCCCCGAGGCGGCATGGAACCGGATCGACGTCCTGGCCGCCATGTGCGGGCGAGAGGCGGCGGCAGGGGGCACGCCCGAGATCATGGCCCACGTCTCCGGAAAGTCCCCCGAGACCATGGCCGAGCTGCTGGAAGGGACGAACCCCGGGGAGTTTCTCCTCCTCAACCGGGACGTCCCGGACCGTGGGGTGCGGCGGTGCCGGATGGGGGAGCGTCGCACAAATCACATCCGGCATTGGCGGAAGTATGCCGACGCCGCGCTTCCTCCCGGCCGGGGATTCTTCTTCCACCGGCCCGAGCCCCACGCAGAACCGGCCCAGGCCTCCAACCTCCGAGAGTTCGTGCATATCCTCGCCGTCACCGACCCCGATACGATTCTCCATCACGCGGACCGGAGCGACTTCTCACGGTGGATCCGCACCACCGTTCAGGATGCCTGGCTGGCTTCCGTCGTGGCCTCCACTGAGGAAGAGGTCCGCGCCGATGGGGATATCGACACCGCTCGCCGCCAGATCCTAGACGCCATCCGCTTCCGCTACGGAGCCTGAAGGTCTTCCCCTACAGCCCGTGCCCCCCACCCCCAGCCAAGCGTTCACGCGTCCGCCGATTCGGGGTAACCCCACCCAGAGCTTGGCCACAGATGGGGACTGGTTGGAGGAGTGGAGTACCTTTACCGGATCGGCTGCCTCTACGGGCCGGAAACCCTCCTCGAAGAGCAGGGGGAGGTGTGCACGGACCGCCTCAAGATCGCCCTGGGCTCGGTACGGGAGGAGGCGGAGGTTGCACGGCGCGTTCTCGAGCGGGGCAGGGAGGGCGGCATCGCCCGCCAGCGCCTGGCCCAGCACCGCGGCGGCTCCGATGAGGTCGGCACAGGCGGAGAGGAGGAAGATCGATCCGATCAGGATGGACGCGATGGCGGTCGGAGCCAGGGAGTGCGCCGCCTCGTGCACGCCCATACCCCTTCCAGCGTCAGAAGCCCCCCGATCTGACTGGGTGGACTCGAACCCTCTTCTCCTCCGCCCATCCAAGCATTCGGGCGACGCGTTCTCCCATCCAACCTCCTACGCTCTCAGCCCACCCGACAACGGCTCCACCTCTCCCTCGATGGCGCATTCGTGCTCGAGGTACTCGATGCCGTTGAACTCGCCCACGTCTCCGCCGGCGCGTGCGTGCACGACGATGGCTCCCTGGACCTCAGTGTCCATCTTGGCTAAGATGTCTGGGACAACTTAAGGGAGGAGGAGCCATGACCCGGAAGCGGGACGATTCGGAAGTCGTGAGGGAAGCGGCGGCGGGGTACGGGGTCACCGAGATCCCGGCGAGCCAGCTCAAGAACGATTGGCACCGGTGGCTCCAGCGGGTCTCGGAGGGAGGCCAGACTCTGATCGTGACCCGATACGGAAAGCCCATCGCCACGCTGTCCCCCGTGAGGAGCGATGCCGAGCCGCGGCGCATCTTTGGAGCTCTCGCCGGTTCGGTCACCGAGGAGGGCGACGTGGTCTCTCCGACCGGTGAGGGCTGGGACGCGGAGCGATGACTGGGCCGGTCCCGCAGCAGGACCGCGACCGACCCGGACCTCTCTTGCTGGACACCCATGTGTGGATCTGGATGGCGGAAGGGGATGAGCGCAAGCTCGATGCCGAGTCCATTGACCGGATCGAGGAAGCAGGTCGTCGAGGCCTGGTCCTGATTCACCCCATGTCGGTGTGGGAGGTCGGAACGCTCGTACGCAAGGGAAGAATCGCGTTCACGAGCCCGGTGGAGGACTGGGTGGAGCAGGCCCTGGGTCTTCCCGGGATCTTTCTTCTGGATCTTTCCCCGAGCTCCGCTCTCCAGGGCGCTCTGCTCGCCTCGGATCGGCTGACCGATCCGGTGGACCGGATGCTCGTCGCCGCCGCCCGGATCGAGGGCGCCGCCCTGGTGACGGCGGATGCTCGGATCCTCGCCTTCGCGGAGACCGGACGGGTCCGGGTCCTCGCTGCCCGGTAAGTGAGCTGGGTTCTCCGGGCCCGGCGCGCGAGTCGTGAGAAATTCGAGAAGGCTCTTTCCAAGGCACCGGACCGGGAGCCGCTTCTTGGAGACGAACTCTGACGAGCATGGAAGGGCCGCTGCCGACTATGATCCCACCGGCGACCCCGAGGAAGACCCGTCCGGCCCCCCGTCACTGATCGTCCGAGTCCCCCGACTTCGACTGGAAGAAGAGCACCCCGAGCGCCGAGATCACCACCCCCTGGATGGGACCCAGCCAGAGGTTCGAGAGCTCGTAGAGCTCGAGGGGGTCCTCGTACGGCGTGAAGGGTTCGATGAGGACGGTGAGGAGGATGAGGAAGAGGTAGGCGAAGGAGAGCCCGTGGGCGATGCGCAGGAAGGTGCGGTCCACGGTGTGGGGGACGGGTTTCTCGCGGAGCGCCTCGTAGCCCAGCACGCTCAGCACGAGCGAGAGCACTGGGAGGATCGTGGGGAGCGCCCAGCTCCAGACCGCCTGGGTGCGGCCCTCGAAGCGGCCCAGGAGCGACTGGAGGATGAGGAGCCCGAGGAAAGCTGCTCCTCCCAGGAGCCAGAGAAAGGCGAGGCCCTTTCTGGCGTCCTTCAGGGGAATGCGCGTCACTCGTCCTCTTCCCTCAGGCCGACCTGAAACCCGGCCAGGATGCCCGCCCCCTGAAGGTGCGCTTCGAGCGGAATCGGCCCCGGCCGGCGCAGGCTCGCCTGGTCTCCGGGACGGCGCTCGAAGTGGTAGACCAGCGCCACCACGTGGCGCCCCGCGAAGGGCTCCGCCGCGAGCTCGGGCGGGAGGACGAGCCCTCCCCCTTCGGCGAGCCTCCGAGCCGCCTCCTCCGTGAGCTCTCCCTCCGCGACCACGTTCGGGTCGCTCGTCACCGCCAGGGTGATCATCCGGAACTGCCCCGGGGGGGCGAGGAAGAGCTGCGCCACGTACTCGGCGAAGGAGCGGGGGGCCACCTTGCCCGGGTTCCAGCGGTCCGGGTGGGGGAAGGGGCTCCCGTCGTCCCGGATCCGCTCCACCTGGGTGACGACCGCGAACCCGCCGGGCACGGAGTAGAGAGGGACCTGGCTGAAGCCGGCCGCCCGCACGGCCTCGGCGATGCGCTCGTGAACCGCGCCCAGGGTTTCCACGCCCCCGCCCAGCAGCTCGCGCTCCACCGTGTCCCGCCAGGAGGGAAGGGGGGGAGGCCAGGGAAAGTCCGG
>SLCK01000120.1 GCA_007125845.1 Gemmatimonadota bacterium | reverse complement strand
CTCCACTCCCATGAGGGCAGGGAGCGCATTGTGGTAGCGGGCGGCCATTTCCGCGGCTGCGACCCGGACGCTGCCCCGTGAACTGCTGAGCTGAAACGTTCCATTGGCTGCGGCGACGCTGCCGATCTGCGAGGCCGGCACTCCGTGCTCGATCGCCTTGTCCAGGACGGCCCCGACATCGCCAGGGGAACAGGAGATGACCACTCTTCCCTGACTCTCCCCGAAGAAGAGGGCGACCGGGGCGATCGTATCCGGGAGCTCGACTTCCACTCCGACCGGCCCGTCGGGCGCGCCAATCGCCGACTCGGCGATCGCACAGGCGAGTCCTCCTTCCGCACAGTCGTGTGCGGAGCGGACCAGCCCTTCTCCGATCAATTCCAGGACGGTCCTCTGCAGGTTCCTCTCCGCGAGGAGGTCGACCCGGGGTGGCCGACCGGCGACCATCCCTTCGGCGCGGTAGAGGTACTCCGAGGCGCCGATCTCCTCCCGGTTCTCTCCGAGCAATACGATTGCGTCTCCCTCTTCCTGGAAGCGGTGAGTGACGGTTCGAGAGAGGTCTTCGACCACCCCGACCATTCCGATGACGGGTGTCGGGTGGATGGCCCTCCCGTCCGTCTCGTTGTAGAGGGACACGTTCCCCCCGGTGACCGGGGTCTCGAAGAGGGAGCACGCCTCCGCCATTCCCAACACGGTTTCACGAAGCTGGAAGTAGATGGCCGGCTTGAGAGGACTGCCGAAATTCAGGTTGTTCGTGACAGCAGTGGGCGTCGCGCCCACGCAGACGAGGTTGCGAGCGGCCTCGGCCACCGCCGCCTTCGCCCCCTCCCTGGGATCAAGATAACAGTACCTGCCGTTGCAGTCCGTGGTCGCGGCAACCGCCCGATTCGTTTCCCGGAGGCGGACGAGTCCGGCGTCCCCGCCGGGCCCGATCACGGTGTTCGTGCGGACGGTGGTGTCGTATTGTTCGTACACCCAAGCCTTCGAACCGATGTTCGGCGAATCCATCAGGTCCAGGAAGGATGCCGAGAGATCGCCTTCGGGAGCGAGGACGCCGGATAGGTCCCGCTCGCGAAGCTCCTGCACTTCGGGCGCCTCGGTCCCCTCCCGCTCGTAGGTCGGACAGCCTTCCGTGAGGGGGAGCGCCGGAATGTCGGCCACCACCCGTCCCTCCTCCACGATGCGAAACCGCCCGTCTCCCGTCACCTCTCCGATCGCTTCGGCCTCCAGCTCCCATTTCTCGAGGATTTTCTTGACCTCCGCCTCCCTTCCGCGCGTGGCCACCACCAGCATCCGCTCCTGCGACTCCGAGAGGAGGACCTCGTAGGGAGTCATCCCCTCCTCGCGCACCGGGACACGGGAGATCTCGATCTCGACGCCGCTCCCGGCTCGCCCCGCCATCTCGGAGGCCGAGGAGGTCAGACCCGCCGCTCCCATGTCCTGGATGCCCACGATGTGCCCGCTCTGGATCAGCTCGAGGGAGGCCTCCAGGAGGAGTTTCTCGGTGAAGGGGTCGCCGACCTGGACCTGGGGTCTGCTCGACTCGTCCGAGTCCTCGGAAAGCTCCTCGGAGGCGAAGGTGGCACCGTGAATTCCGTCTCGTCCCGTGCGTGCACCGACGGCCATCAGCGTGTTGCCCACACCGGACGCTTCCGCGCGGATGATCTCGTCCGTCTTCATGAGACCGAGGCACATCGCGTTGACCAGTGGGTTGCCTTCGTACGCCCGGTCGAAGAAGACCTCGCCTCCGATGTTGGGGATTCCGACGCAGTTCCCGTAGTCGCCGATGCCACGAACCGCACCGGCGAAGAGGTAGCGGACCCGCCCGGAATCGAGGTCTCCGAACCGCAGCGCGTTGAGAATCGCGATGGGTCGCGCGCCCATCGTGAAGATGTCCCGCAGGATTCCTCCTACGCCCGTCGCCGCCCCCTGATAGGGCTCGACGGCGGTGGGATGGTTGTGCGACTCGATCTTGAAGGCCAGGGCCAGGCCTCCCCCCACATCGATGACGCCTGCGTTCTCACCGGGACCCTGGATCACCCAGGGGGCCTCCGTGGGAAGCAGCTTCAGGAGCCGCTTGGAATTCTTGTACCCGCAGTGCTCGGACCACATCGCCGAGAAGACCCCGAGCTCGGTGAAGGTCGGTGAGCGACCGAGAATTCCGACGATCTGCTCGTACTCCTCCTCAGGGAGGCCGTGATCCCGCACCAGCTCAGGAGTGATCTCCGGATCTCCGGGGCGGGGTGCCGGGGAGAGAGGGGCGGACTTCGAGGAGCCGGGTTCGCGGTCGGGGCTGATCGCAGATTCCGTCACGTTCGATAGACTCCGGGGTGTGTTGAGGTCGAGGCCTTGCGTGTTTGCCGGGATCGGCGTTCCTGACGCCGCTCGATCACGCTGCGCGACTCGCGAGGTGTCGGGACAGGGATTCGAATAGCCCCCGTCCGTCTGTGGAGCCGAGGACCGACTCCACCGCGCGCTCGGGGTGCGGCATCATTCCAATCACGTTGCGTGAGGCATTCACGATCCCCGCGATGTTGTGAGCCGAACCATTGGGGTTGGATCCTTCGCCCAACTGGCCGGTGGACGTCACGTAGCGGAAGACGATCCGATCCTCGCCCTCGAGCTCGGCGAGGGTCTCCGGATCGGCGTGATAGTTGCCCTCGCCATGTGCGATCGGGATCCTGAGAACTTGCCCCTTCCGGTATGCGGAAGTGAAGGGCGTGGCCTCGGTCTCCACGCGGATATGGACGTCGTGGCTCCGAAAGCGCAGGGTATCATTGCGCAGGAGCGCCCCGGGAAGGAGCCCGCTTTCGCACAGCACCTGGAAGCCGTTGCAGATTCCGACCACCGGACCACCCGAGGCGGCGAAGGCCTGTACCGCTTCCATGATCGGGGAGAAGCGCGCGATCGCGCCGGCTCGCAGGTAGTCCCCGTGGGCAAAGCCGCCCGGAAGGAAGACCGCGTCCACCGCCCCCAGCTCGGAGGAGCCGTGCCAGACGAAGGACGGCACGAATCCAGGCACGACCTTGAGGGCCTTGTAACAGTCGTGGTCGCAGTTGGAGCCGGGGAAGGTGATGACTGCGACTCTCATGCCGGGCGTCCTCCATCGGAGGGCTCATTCGCCACGGTGATCCGGAAGTTTTCCGTGACCGGGTTCGCCAGGAGCTTGCGGCACATCTGGGTGGCCCGCTCGATCGCCTCCTCCTCGGAGGGAGCCTCCAACTGCAGGTCCACGAGCTTCCCGACTCGCACATCGTCGACTCCCTCGAACCCCAACGAATCGAGCGCATGGTGGATGGCCTTTCCTTCCGGGTCGAGGAGGCCCGGCCTCGGCTTGATTCGGACTTCCAGCTGAAAGCGATTCAACGTTCATTCTCCGCAGGTTCGTCGGTCGGTCGACCCGACCGGGTCCTCGCCCTCTCCGGGCGAGCGGATTCAGATGAAGGGTAACGCGTCGGAGCGATCTCCCCGTAGTCCAGAGTCCGGACCTCTGCACCTCCTTCATCCTCGTCTCCGTCGTCGAGGAGGGGGTCCTGGTCCGGGAGCTTGTCCAGGAGGCCCAGCACCGTGCTCCTTGCGAGGCCCCAGATCACGTAAAGGCAGAGGAAGGGAAAGAGAAAGTAGGCCGGCGCGATGATGACGGTGAGCGCGCAGGCGAGGAGGAGCACGGTGGCGATCGTGGCCCGGGTGTCCCGGAAGGAGATCCGCGGAACGAGCGGGTAGGGGATGTGGCTCAACATGAGCAGAGCCAGAATGATCATGAACGTTCCCACCGTCTGCGGCTCGGGCAACCCCCCCAGGAGCGGTTCCAGCCCGGCGGCGGTGAAGAACGGATAGACCGTAGCCAGGAGCATTCCCGCGGTCGGGGAGGGAACGCCGTGGAAGCTCCTCTTCGCGTGCCCTCCCTGCTCGACGTTGAAGCGGGCGAGGCGGATCACCACGGCCGCGATGTAAAGGAAGGAGAGGATCCAGCTCCAGGGCTGGTCGGCGAAAAAGAGCTGATAGGTGACGAAGGCCGGGGCGACACCGAAGGACACGGCATCCACCAGAGAATCGAGCTCCGCTCCGAACCGGGAGCCGGTGGCGGTGAAGCGGGCGATCCGGCCGTCGAGCATGTCCAGGATCGCCGCGAAGACGATCGACCAGGCTGCCCCCTGAAAGTCTCCCCGGGCGGCGGCCACCATTGCGTAGACGCCAAAGAAGAGGTTTCCGAGGGTGAAGGCCGACGGAAGGATGATGATCCCTCGTTGGAGCCTGGCTCGTCGCGCGGTCACCGGGATGTCTCCCCCTGAGAGACGAACTCGGGCGGGACGTAGTCGTCGAGCTCGGTGCCGGTG
>SLCK01000106.1 GCA_007125845.1 Gemmatimonadota bacterium | reverse complement strand
CTCTCCGTGCCCTGGGGGCCGTCGGACGCGGGGAGCAACAACTGGGTGGTGAGCGGGGCGCGCACGGCCTCCGGGGTCCCAATCATGGCCAACGATCCGCACCGGCGCATCGAGATGCCGGCCCTCCGCTACTTCATCCACCTCCACGCCCCTGAGTGGCACCTCTTCGGCGGGGGCGAACCGCCCTTTGTCGGGGTCGACGCCGGGAGCAACGAGACGATGGCCTGGGGGTTCACCTTTGCCGGCACCGACATGGTCGATCTCTTCGTCGAGGAGCTCCACCCCGAGGACGATGGTCTGGTGCGCTGGCAGGACGGCTGGGAGCCGATCGAGGTGATCACCGAGGAGATCTGGGTGAAGGGGGAAGAGCAGCCGCGCACGGTCGAGCTCAAGTTCAGCCGGAACGGCCCCATCTTCTACGAGGACCTCGAGAACCGGAGCGCTTTCGCCGTGCGTTCGGTGAACCAGGAGCCCGGAACCGCCCCGTATTTCGGCAGCTTCGCTCTCGCCCAGGCGTCGAGCTGCGGCGATTTCTTCGAGCGCGCGATGTCGTGGAGGGTGCCCACCCACAGCTTGGTCTGTGGCGATGCGGAGGGAAACATCGCCCTGCAGGTCTCCGGTCTCACGCCGGACCGGGACGGATGGAACGGTCGCCTGCCCGTGCCCGGCGACGGCCGCTTCGAGTGGGTTGGCTTCCGTGAGGACCTTCCTCGCGAGATGAACCCCGACCGGGGATACGTGGCCTCCGCCAACAACAACGTCCACCCCGACGGCTACGAGGGACGTCCGGTCTTCTATCACTCGAGCAGCGGGGTGGAGACCTCGCGAATCGCCCGTCTTCGCCAGATCCTCGACGAGGCGGAGAACACCACGGTCGAGGATCACGAGCGCTTCCACCACGACGAGTACTCTCTCCGGGCCGAGCGCGAATTGCCTCTGTTCCAGGGCTGGACGTCGGACGATCCCGAGGTGGAGCGAGCTCGGGAGATGGTGGCGGAGTGGGACGCGGTGCTCTCGGCTGGAACCACGGCGGGCGCGATCTACGTCCGCTGGACTGGAGCCGTCCCTAGCGCGGCCCTCGATCCGGACACTCCCCCGATGGAGCGCCAGGAGCTCGTCGAGACGGGATTGCGGGGAGCGATCGACACCCTGACGTCCGAGCTGGGAGACGATTGGTCGGAGTGGCGGTACGGACGGATCCATTCGAGCGAGTTCACGCATATGCTCGGCTCCGCCTTCGACCTGCCGCCGATCGAGCGCGGAGGTGGCTTCGGCACCCTGAACGCAACCGGGGCCAACTTCCGCCGGATCATCGATCTCGCAGACATCGACAACTCAGTGTGGACGAATGCGCCCGGCCAGTCGGGCCAGCTCGGAAGCCCGTTCTACGCAAACACCCGGGAAAACCTGGCCAGTGGGGAGTACCAGCCCGTCCTTTTCAGCCGCGAGGCCGTCGAGAGCCGGGCCGCGCACACCCTGTCGTTGCTCCCGGGCGGTTGACGTCGACGTTCCCGGATCTGCACGGAGGTACCACATGAGGTACGACAGTAGGACTTGAAAGGAGAACGCCAATTGAGTGTCGAGCGAACGCAGACGGACCCGCTTCCCTACGGCGTCGCCCCGGAGGGCTACCGGCTGCCGGCGGAGACTCGCCCCGGCCGGGTGCGCCTTCAGGTAGCGGAGCTGGACCGGTCGGTCGAGTACTACGAGAGCGTACTGGGTCTGAGGGCGATTGGCCGCGACGGAGGATACGCCGCAATGGGGGTCCCGGGAGCGAGCTCCGCCCTTGTCGAGCTGCACGAGAGCCGGGGCGCCACGCCCGTGCCGAGGCGCGGTCGTCTGGGGCTCTACCATTTCGCCGTCCTGCTTCCCGACCGCCTCGCGCTCGCCCGCTTTGCCGCCCACCTGGTGCGGATGGGCCTGAGGCCGGGCGCCTCCGACCACCGGGTGAGCGAGGCGCTCTACCTCAACGACCCGGACGGGTTGGGAGTGGAGGTGTACGCCGACCGTCCCAGGTCGGCCTGGCGCCAGTCGGACCGGGAGCTGGTCATGTCCACCGACCCGCTCGACCTGGCCGCACTGATGCAGGTCGCGGAGGGAGAGGCATGGACGGGCGCGCCTCGGGGCACCAAGATTGGCCACGTCCACCTCCACGTGGGTGACCTGGCCCGTGCCGAGGCCTTCTATCACCAGGAGCTGGGGCTCGACAAGGTGGTGTGGAGCTATCCAGGTGCCCTCTTCCTCTCGGCCGGGGGGTACCACCACCACCTGGGCGTCAACACCTGGGCAGCAGGTGCCACCCGTCCCGGAGCCAACGATGCCCGTCTCCTCGAATGGGAGCTCGTTCTCCCGTTCGAGCGCGATGTCGAGGCTGCGCTCGACCACCTGGAAGGACAGGGTCAGAGCGTGGAGGAACGGGGGCGCGGTGAGGGGCGGGTGTTGGACCCCTGGGGCACCCCCCTTCGCCTCCGGAGCTGACCCGGTCGGGCATGGATTCAGCGGGGGAAGCCATGCTCCCCGACGCCCCGGCAGTATCTCATCCTCCCAAGGTCCATTAGAATGGCTCCGTCAGGTCTACGGCGTGACCGGGATTCGATCCCGGAGGCCCCCGGACATGGTGTCATCCGAAGGGCTGGAATGCGAAAGGGCGAATGACGGGTAGACAGGGAGTCTTGCTTAGGCGGGTTCTGGGCGTGGCCCTCGTCGGGCTGGGAGGGGTGTTCGTCGTTTCTGAAACGACCGCCCAGGCGACCGACGACCCCCGTGAGGTTCGTCTCCAGCTCCGTGGGTTCCACGAGGACGAGGCGACAGATGCCCCGGAGTTGACCGGCGTTTATGCCGTCGCGGGTGTCAGCCTACTCCTCGTCCTCATCGCCGCCGCGGTTCTCCTCCGAATTCACCGGCTGAACGTGAGATTGCGAGCCGAGATCGAGGAGCGCGAGAAGGCGGAGGCGGAGTTGCGGAAGACCTCCGGTTTCCTGCGAGTCGAGCTGGAGAGCCAGGAGCGTGGACTCGAGGCGCTCGCACACGATCTCGCCCACCAGAAACGCGAGCTCCAGAGGGCCCTGTCCCGGGCGGAATCCGCCAGGGAAAGGGCGGAGGACGCGAGTCGGGCGAAGAGCCGCTTCCTCGCGATGATCAGCCACGAGCTTCGGAGTCCCCTCACCTCCATCCTCGGGCACGCCGAGTTGCTGCGCAGCGGCGAAGGGAGGGGCGGCGAGACGCCCAGCCGCGAGCAGGTCGACAGGATCCGGGAGTCGGCACTCCAGCTCTCCACCTCCATCGACGAGCTTCTCGTCCTCGCGGGGGTGGAAGGATTCTCGAATCGCGAAAGGGCTCGAACGGGAGACGCGGTCGACCTCGTCCGCGCCGTCGTGGAGGGCCATCGCGAGGAGGCGGAGCAGGCTGGTCTGTCGCTCCATCTCGAGGCCTGCGAGGAATCGATCTCGGTGCGAACCGACTTCGCACGCCTGCGGGCAGCACTCGATCAGCTTCTGGAGAACGCGGTTCGCTTCACCGAGGAGGGTTCGGTCACGGTGAACATCGTCCGGACGGCCGACGAGCTCCGCATCGCCGTCTCCGACACCGGGACAGGCGTCCCTCCCGAGCAGCTCTCGCTCATCTTCGAGCCCTTCGTACAGGCGGAGCAGAGCCACACGCGCCGGGTCGGAGGGATGGGAGTCGGCCTGACCCTCGCCCGGGCCTACATCCGGGCCATCGGAGGCGAGGTGGAGGCCGAGTCGCGCGAAGGCGGGGGAAGCGTGTTCACTCTGAGCATCCCGATCGAGGAGTCGGAGGAGGAGGCTCCCGAACGTCCCGATCTGAGGGGACTACGGATCATGGTCGTCGACGACGACCCCGCGGTTCGCACCGTCCTCACCCGCTCGGTCGAGCGGAGCGGAGGGGTCGTGGAGCCCGCCGAGGATGCCGAGGCGGCGCTGGAACGTCTCGCCGCCTCCGACTACGATGTCGTCCTCTCCGACATCAGCATGCCGGGAAAGAGCGGGATCTCACTCGCCCGGGACATCCGCATCCGCTGGCCTTCGCTGGTGGTCGTCCTCGTGAGCGGCGCGGAGCTCGATGACTGGGAGAGCGAGGCCGCCGCGGGAAGCGCCGACGCCTTCCTTCGAAAGCCGTTCGAGATCCAGACCCTCGTCTCGGTGGTACGGGGTGCGGTGTCCGCACGTGCCACCGGCTGACGCTCGCCCGATCTCCAATCCGGAGCGGATAAGCTCGGTAGCGCATCAGGTCAGATGCGGATCAGGTCAGATGCGGATCAGCGCATCGTGGTGGCCACGTCGAGGACGGCGCCCGCCAGCGTGCGAATGCGCTCGGCGTCGCCG
>SLCK01000131.1 GCA_007125845.1 Gemmatimonadota bacterium | reverse complement strand
TCGAGGTTCCCCTCCTCGCCGCCCCCCTGCAGGGCTCGGCCGCTGACTTCACCGCGGGCCGGATCACGGGGCTCGAGGAGGGAGAGGCCGAGCTCCTCTTCGCGGTGATGGTTCCCGACGAGGAGGGAAGTCCCGCGCCTCGGATCTTCCCCAAGAGAATCGTGGTGCGTGGCGCGCCGGTGGCCTCCCTGGAGGTGGCGTCGCCACCCCTCACTCTCTATGAGGGGACCACCATCCGCTTCGAGGCGAGAGCGCTCACCGCCGAGGGGTCCGAGCGCACGCGCGTCGACGTGCGGTGGGTGAGCCGCAATCCCGACATCGCCTCGGTCAGCCCAGAGGGATTCGTCCGGGGACACCGGCCGGGACGCGCCACCCTCCAGGTCTCGGCCGAGGGTGTGGAGGTGGCGCACGTGGTGGAAGTGCGGGAGAATCCCGTCCGTTCCATCGAGCTCACTCCCGCCCGGGGCTCCGTTCGCACCGGGGACGTGGTCCCCTTCAGAGCCACTCCGAGGACCGAGGACGGTCGCGCGGTGGAGGACATCGCACTGACCTATTCGGTGAGCGGAGATGGCCTCCGCGCCGACCTCGGTGCCTCCGTCTACGAAGACGGCGCCTTCGTCGCCGAGCGTCCGGGAAGCTACCAGGTGGTCGCGAGCGCCGGTCGCGTCGCCTCGAACGCCACCGTCGAGGCCCGGGAGCGAGGCGTCCGCGAGGAGGCGGTGCGGGTCGGCCTCGGACTGGTCTCGCACACCCCCACTTCGGACCTGTGGGTCTTCCGGGGGAGGGACGGCCGCGACTACGCCTACATCGGGACGCACGCCGGTGGACAGAAGATGTTCGCCTGGGACGTGACCGAACCCGGAAATCCCGTGCTCACGGATTCGGTCGTGGTCGATGCCCGGGTGGTGAATGACGTGAAGGTGAACGCGGACGCCTCCCTTGCGGTAATCACCCGGGAGGGGGCCTCCGACCGACGCAACGGCATCGTCCTCCTCGACCTCGCCGATCCAGCCCACCCCACGGTGCTCACCACCTACACCGAGGGGCTCACCGGGGGCGTTCACAACACCTTCATCGTCGGAGACCTGGTCTACGCCGTGCACAACGGCACCCTGGACGTGCACATCATCGACATCTCCGACCCGGAGGCGCCCCGGGAAGTGGGCCGCTGGGGGATCGATCGGCCGGGGAAATACCTCCACGACATCTGGGTCGTGGACGGAATCGGCTACGCCTCTTACTGGGACGATGGCGTCTGGATCCTCGACGTGGGCGACGGGCGGTGGGGCGGCACGCCGACCGAGCCCGTGGTGATCTCCTCCTACGAGTACCCGGAGGGACACACGCACGTGGCCTTTCCCTACCGGAACTCCGACGGACATACCTATCTCTTCGTGGGCGACGAAATCTTCGGTTGCGACGAGTGCGTCTCCCGGGCGGGACCGCACGAGGACGGCCCCCGGGGGTTCGTGCACGTGATCTCGATAGACGACCTGGAGAACCCGGTAGAGGTCGGGCGCTACGAGGTTCCGGAGGCGGGCGTGCACAACCTCTGGGCCACCGACGACCGCCTCTACGCCGCGTACTACCAGGGCGGGCTCAGGGTCGTCGACATCTCCGGAGAGCTCCGGGGCGACCTCTACCGGCAGGGACGCGAGATCGCCTGGTACCCCACGGGTCACCCGGATGGTTACACTCCGAACTCCCCTATGGCGTGGGGCCCCCAGCCTTACCGGGGCAATGTATTCGTATCGGATCTCAACTCCGGGCTCTGGGTGGTTCGGCTCGAGCCCCGCTCCTCCGAGCCGCTCCTCCCCTGAGGGGAGTTCGCAAGGGTTGACCGTGCGTGTCGAGTGGAGCACCGGATGGCTCTGGGCAGGACTCCTGCTCTTGGCCGGGTGCGCCACGGGCGGGGATCCGGCCATCGCCCGGCAAGCGGCACCCGCCTCCGACGCGCCCGCGCGGGAGTACCGCCTCTATGTGGCGAACGAGTCGTCCGACATCGTAAGCCGAATCGTCTTCGACCCGGCCGCCGGCGCGCGGGTCGAGCGGGAGATCCGGGTCGGGGTCATGCCCGCGGACACCGACGCTCCACACGGGCTCGCCGTCGCCCCGGACGCCGAACACTGGTACGTCACCCTCGCGCACGGCACCCCCGAGGGGTGGATCTGGAAGTTCCGCACCGGAAGCGACGAGCTGGTGACACGTACCCCGCTCGGACGCTTCCCCGCCTCCGTGGGAGCGACGCCCGACAGCCGGTTCGTGCTCGTCGTGAACTTCAATCTCCACGGCGACATGGTCCCCTCGGACCTTTCGGTCGTGTACACTCCGGAGCTCACGGAGGTGACCCGGGTTGTGAGCTGCCTCATGCCCCATGGAAGCCGCTCCAACGCCGCCGGCACCCGACACTACCACGTCTGCATGCACTCTGACCAGCTCGTGGAGCTGGACCTCTCCTCCTTCGCGGTCTCGAACCGCTTCGGCCTCCAGCTGGGCCGGGAAGGGCTCCTCGACCCGAACGACACCGGAGACGAACACCAGCACGACTCGCACCGGCACGAGACGACCTGCTCTCCGACCTGGGTCGCCGCAGGCAAGGGGGAGCGGGCGAACCGCTTCGTGTACGTGGCCTGCAACGGCGCTGACGAGGTCATCGAGGTCGACGTCGAGGAATGGAGGGTGACACGGCGCTTCGCGACCGGTCCGGCGCCGTACAACCTCGAGAGCTCCCCGGACGGACGGCTCCTCGTCGTGACACTGAGGGGTGGCCAGGCCGTCACCGTCTTCGACCTCGAGGCCGGCCGGGAGCTGGCCGAGCTCGCGACGACGCGCCCGATCACCCACGGCGTGGTGATCAGCCCGGACAATCGATACGCCTTCGTATCGAACGAGTCGATCGGAGCGGTCCCCGGCACGATGGACGTCTTCGACCTGGAAAGGCTTGAGCGGGTCGCCTCCGTCGAGCTCCGGCATCAACCCACCGGGATCGACCTCTGGCGGGTCGATCCGATCGGGGAGGGTCCCTCCCCCGGGCGAGAGGAGTGACGGAAGGTGGCACCGAGGCGGGAGCGTCCGGCACGGACAGGGTCGGCTACCCGATCCCGAAGGGGAGGCACCGGGTGGAGGGCACGGTTCGCCGGAGCCGGTTTATCACCACATTGGCGCCCGCGCCGGATCCAGACGCCGCGCACGCGGTGATCCGGGAGGTGGAGGGAGAGTTCCCGGATGCGACCCACCACTGCTGGGCCTTCGTGGCGGGTCCTCCCGGCGACACGGCCCGGATCGGGATGAGCGACGCCGGCGAGCCGCGCGGGACCGCCGGTCGGCCGATGCTCACCGCGCTCCTTCACTCCGGGATCGGTGAGGTGGTCGCGGTCGTGACCCGGTACTTCGGGGGGGTGAAGCTCGGAACGGGAGGGCTGAGCCGGGCGTACTCGGGCCAGGTTCTCGAGGCGCTGGAGTCGTTGCCCACGGTGCAGCGGGTGAAGCTCGTCGACGTGCGGATCGAGGTGCCCTTCCAGGCGATGGACGCCCTCTTCCGCCTCCTCGACGAGCTCGACGTCCGGGAACGCGAGGAAAGTTACGACACCGGCCTCACCCTCCGGGCCAAGCTCCCCGGCGGGGCAGTGGAGCGACTTCGATCGGCCGTCGCGGACTTCACGTCGGGCGAGGGACGGGTGGAGCTTGCGAAGGAGGCGTGAGGGGTTGAAGCGCTCCCGACGGACGGCTAGGTTTTTCGGTCTTCCCGGGGCCTGTAGCTCAGGTGGTTAGAGCGCACGCCTGATAAGCGTGAGGTCGGTGGTTCGAGTCCACCCAGGCCCATGAAGTGAACGCGTTGTCCGGTGGGGCTTCTCGGAGCCCGGCGGGGCGACGCGTTCGGTCTTGGACCCGCCCCGGATCAGGCCCCCGAGGTGAGCTCGACGACCAGGGTGTCGTCCCCGCCCAGGGCCATGGCGGTGTCCAGCTCGGCCTGGGAGGTGAAGGGCGCCCCGGTCGCATGGCGGACGGGCACTTCCACTGCCAGGGGATCCGCGCGGAAGGGGAAGGGGATCACCTGGACCGTCTCCGAGTCGGTCCAGCGAGCGCGCAGTGCCCCATACCCGTCCACGGGTTGGAACGCTTCCCCGGACAGCCACCGCGGGACGGTCCCATTTTCCGCCTCGGGGGAAGCCAGGCAGAGGAAGAGGGAGAGGTGGTCCAGGAGCTGCAAATGGGCCAAATCATCACGGATCCTCCCGCCCGACGGCGCCTCTTCACCCAAGAGATCCAGCAGCTCGAAGCGGCGCTCCTTCTCGTTCTCCAGAAACTCCACCGGAGCGTTCTCCTTGCCCAGCTCGCTGTAGTGGAGGCTCACGAGCAC
>SLCK01000107.1 GCA_007125845.1 Gemmatimonadota bacterium | reverse complement strand
GTACGCAGCCTCGCCGGATCGATTGCCTCGTCAGCTGTCGTAGTAGAGGTAAAACTCGTGGGGATGGGGACGAAGGCGAAGCGGCTCAACCTCGTTCTCCATCTTGTAATTGATCCACGTGTCGATGAGATCCTCCGTGAACACCCCACCCTTGAGCAGGAACTCGTGATCGTCCCTCAGGGCATCCAGCGCCTCTTCGAGATCCTTCGGGGTCTTCTCGGTTTCGTCGAGCTCCTCTTTGCTCATCGAGTAGATGTCCCGGTCGAGCGGATCGCCCGGATCGATCTCGTTCTCGATCCCGTCGAGCACCGCCATCAGCATGGCCGAGAACATGAAGTAGCCGTTGCAGGTGGGGTCCGGGCAACGGAACTCGAGGCGCTTGGCCTTCGGGCTTGCGGTGTACATCGGGATCCGCACGGAGGCGGAGCGGTTGCGCTTCGACATCGCGAGGTTCACCGGCGCTTCGTACCCGGGCACCAGGCGCCGGTACGAGTTCGAGGTGGGAGCGGCGAATGCGAGCACGGCTCGGGCGTGCTTGAGAAGTCCCCCGATTCCGTGGAGCGCGAGGTCACTGAGCCCGGCGTAACCGTCTCCCGCGAAGAGTGGCTCTCCGTCCTTCCAGAGCGACAGGTGGGTATGCATCCCGCTTCCGTTGTCCTCGAAGATCGGCTTCGGCATGAAGGTGACCGTTTTGCCGTGCGCCTTCGCCACGTTGCGGATGATGTACTTGTACCACTGGAAGTAGTCGGCCATCTGCACGAGCGGCTCGAACTTCATGTCGATCTCGGACTGCCCCCCCGTTCCAACCTCGTGATGATGCGCCTCCACGGTGATGCCCACCTTCTGGAGGAGAAGGGTCATCTCCGTCCGGAGGTTGTGGTAGGTGTCGGAGGGACTCACCGGGAAATAACCGCCCTTGAAGCTCGGCTTGTAGCCCAGGTTCGGTTCCTCGATCCGGGCGGTGTTCCAGGCGCCCTCCACGGAGTCGATCTCATAGAACCCACGGTTCTGGGTCTGCTCGTAGCGGACCTGGTCGAAGATGAAGAACTCAGGCTCGGGTCCGACATAGCAGACATCGGCAATCCCGGTCTTCTTGAGGTACTCGTCGGCCTTGCGTGCCACGTAGCGTGGATCCCGTGTGTAGTCCTCCTGGCTCTCCGGATCGCGCACGTTCGCGATGACGCTCACGGTCGGCACATCGAAGAACGGGTCCACCTGAACCGTAGCCGGGTCGGGAACTGCCACCATGTCCGAGACGTCGATGGCCTGCCATCCTCGAACCGACGACCCATCGAACCCGACTCCCTCCTCGAAGGTGGAGGCGTCCCAGGTTTCGATCGGGAACGTGCAGTGCTGCCAGGTCCCGAGAAGGTCGGTGAACTTGAGGTCCACCATCTTCGCATTGTGCTCCTTCGCGTACTTGAAAAACTCGTCCGGTGTCATGTGTCTTTCCGTTTGTTGTGATGGACGTTCCGGTTCGAATCCCGACGTTTGGCTTGTGATCTCTTCATCCGACGGCCGGGGCGCCGGACTCCCCGGTTCGGATCCGGTAACACTCAGCGAGCTCGACGACGAAGATGACCCCATCCCCGAAGTTGCCGGTGCGGGCCCCCTTGGTGATCGCCTCCCGGGTGCGCTCCAGGTAGTCGTCGTTCACGGCGATCTCCAGTCGAACCTTCTTGAGGAGCTGCACTTCGAACTCAGTTCCTCGATAGCTCTCGGTGAATCCCTTCTGCTGGCCGCACCCCAGTGAGTTGGCCACCGACATCCTCGTCACTCCCACGTCGGTCAGGGCCTGTTTCACATGGTGGAGCCGGTCGGGCTGTATGTAGGCGATCACGAGTTTCATCTGTCACTCCATCAGAGTTCCGCGGATGGCGAACGGTCTCGATCGATTCGTCAACGAGCCGTAAAGATCTGGAAGTCGGCGTACGCCTCCATGTTGTGCTCGGCGAGATCGAGACCTCTGCGTTCGTCGTCCGCAGAGACCCGGAGGCCGATCGTCTTATTGATCATCCAGAACAGCACGAGGGCGGCCCCGAATGCGACCGCTCCATAGCTCAGCACCCCGATCAGCTGGGTCACCACGCTGAACTCCGCGGCGAATATGCCCACCGCGAGCGTTCCCCAGATCCCGCACGTCAGGTGCACGGATATGGCTCCCACCGGGTCGTCGAGCTTTATCCGATCGAGGACGACCACGGAGAAGACAACGATGATTCCAGCAATCAGGCCGATCACGACCGCTGAGAGGACGCTGACGACGTCAGCTCCGGCCGTGATTCCCACGAGTCCGGCCAGGGCGCCGTTCAGGATCATGGAGGCGTCTGGGTGTTTCTGCACGATCCAGGTAGTGGCCGTCGCCCCGGTGATGCCGGCCGCCGCCGCAAGGGCGGTGGTCACGAAGACGAAGGAGATCTCCCCAGGGTCCGCGCTCAGGACCGAGCCACCGTTGAACCCGAACCAGCCGAACCAGAGCAGGAACATCCCGAACACGGCGAGGGGCATGTTGTGTCCCAGGATGGGCCGGATGGTGCCGTTCACATACTTGCCCAGACGGGGTCCCAGGAGGATCACTCCGGCAAGGGCCGCCCATCCGCCGACCGAGTGCACGATGGTCGAGCCGGCGAAGTCGTAGAAGCCGGCCTGGTCGAGCCACCCTCCACCCCACTGCCACGATCCCAGGGCCGGGTAGACGACCGCGACGTATACCGCCGAGAAGATGAGGAAGGCCTCGAGCTTGATTCGCTCCGCTACCGCACCGGACACGATCGTGGCCGCAGTGGCCGCGAACATTGCCTGGAAGATGAAGTCCGTCCAATAGGTGAAGCCGGGGTCGTACGCGGCAGTCAGGCCTGCGGCGTCCGTGCCCACTCCGAATCCCGCGAAACCGAAGATGCCTGCGAGCGGGAATTCTCCGGGGTACATCAAATTGAAACCCACGGCCGCGTAGGTCAGGAGGCCGATGGCGATGATGCTCATGTTCTTGACGAGGATGTTGACGGTGTTCTTGGCCTGTGTGAGCCCTGCCTCGAGGGCCGTGAAGCCGAGGTGCATGACGAAGACGAGGAAGCTGGCCACCAGGAGCCAGAGGTTGTTCACTGTGAAGAGCACGTCGGCGACCGTGGCTTCCTGAGCCGCGGCGACTGACGGTGCAGCAATGAGCAGCAAGAGTAGGGATGTTGCGACCGGGGTCTTACTTGGGAGCCGCATGGGTCGTCTTCTCCGGGTCGGTCCGTAGGTGGACGGCGAATCGGCGATTCGCGATGACGGCGCGAAACAAGGGCAAGCGGTATGCCACCAGCTCGGCGGGACGGGGTAGGGCTTTCGTAACTGATTGTTGTGGAATAACAAAGCGGCCTTACGGCGCGACCCGAAATGCCCTACCCGGGGGGGAGGGAGGCTACGGAAATGTAGGTTGCCGAAGGGGGGCTACGAAAATGTAGGGCGGTGCAGGAAGGTCACTCCAACCCGTACTTTTTTACCCGGAGGCCCATCACCCTCTCGGTGATGCCGAGGTCCCGGGCCGCTGCCGCGCGGTTGCCCCGATGCGCCTTGAGCGCATCGATGATCAATTCCTTCTCGAGCGCGTCGAGCTGAGCGTTGAGGGGTCCGGAGCGGGTGTCCTCCGGCCGGGCCATCTGGAGGCTCGGCGGGAGGAGGCGGGCATGGATCACGTCGCTGTCGGCGATGAGCACGGCCCGCTCCATCGCATTCTCCAACTCACGTACATTGCCCGGCCAATGGTACGCCATCAGCAGGTCGATTGCCGGCGTCGAGAGACGCACGATCGAACGGCCGTGCCTGTCGTTGTACTTCTCTATGAAGTGGTCGGCCAGGAGGGTGATGTCCGTGCGCCGGTCCCGCAGGGGAGGAACGTGGATCGGGAAGACATTGAGCCGGTAGTAGAGATCGGTTCGGAATCGTCCTTCCTCAATGTCCGTCTCGAGCGGCCGGTTCGTCGCCGCGACGACGCGGACATCGGTGGTGAGCGTTTCGGTGCCTCCGACACGCTCGAACTCCTTCTCCTGGAGGATGCGGAGGAGACGAACCTGGACTGTGGGAGTCAACTCACCGATCTCGTCCAGGAAGATCGTTCCTCCCGAGGCTCGCTCGAACCGCCCCGGCCGCTGCTGAACGGCCCCGGTGAAGGCGCCCTTTTCGTGGCCGAAAAGCTCGCTTTCGATCAGGCCCTCGGGGAGCGCGGCACAATTGACCCGCACGAAGGGGCCTTCGGAACGTGGGCTCGCGTAGTGGACCGCTTGCGCGATCAGCTCCTTTCCGGTTCCGCTCTCTCCCCGGATGAGCACCGTTGCGTCGCTGCCCGCTACCTGCCCGATCATCTCGTAGACCGGTCCCATCTCACGGGACGTACCGATGATGTTTGCCGGGCGATACCGATCGGCCAGCTCCCGCTGAAGCCGCTTGTTCTCGGCGACGAGAGCCTTCTCCTCCTCCGAGAACTGGCGAAGGCGCACGGCGTGAGCGATCAACGACGCGAGAATCGAGAGGATCCTCACGTCCTCGTCGAAGGAGGCCCCCTGCGCGTAAGCGCGCTCCGCGCTCAGAGCACCGATCGTTTCGTTGCCCGACCGGACCGGCACGCAGATGAACGCCAACTCCGGCGGACGTTCTCCCGCCGGCTGGATCTTGTTGAGGAAGTCGGGCTCCATGGCGATCGAGGGCACGACGACCGGGGCACCGGTCTCCACCACCCGCCCGGTAATGCCTTCGCCCAGACGGTAACGGGCGCGCTCTCTCTCGTCGTCGCTCAGTCCTATTGCTTCATGGAGAAGGATCTCGGACGTTCTCCGATTGAGGACCGTGAGGGTCGCCCTCTCGACCTCCATGTGCTTGAAGAGCGCTTCCAGGATCGGCTTCACCGACGCCCGCACGTCCGAAGCCTCGTCGAGCAGAGTGCTCGCCTCGTGGAGAAGCGCCAGGGAGCCCGAGGCCTCCGTGGAGCTTCCTACATCCATCTCGAAATCGCCCGCCATCCATTCCCTCCACCGCTCGTCCATCACCGGATCGTGAACGTCCCGAAGGTTCTACCCGCCAGGTCGGCTCCGAGGTGCTCCGCCCTGACGCCGAGAAAGGTGTATTCCTCCGCGGGGCCATCGAAGTTCCCATATTGACCAGTCGAGTCTTCGCTCTTCCAGCCGAGCTCGGTTTCGAGGATGAGCGACGGTCTCTCGACCGCGGACGGAGGCCAAGTCGTTTCTGAAGTAATGAGTACCGCCACGTGCCGTTTCATGATCGACTGTGCTCCAGGAGGTGATCCCGCGTGCGGGACGAGAAGGGGTCGACCCACCCCGGTGTCCCAACGGGAAAGGAGGTCCGGTCCGATCTCTTGCGACTTCCGTGCCACCGTCGGCGTGTGCGTAGAGGATCGAGGCGTGCCAAAGGATTCGCGGTACTCGAAGAGAGATGCCGACCCGTGGGATACTACCTCCAGGTAGGACCGCAGTCGCAGGGTACGAGAATGTAGCCGACCCCACCCCCTGGTGAGCCATTGTCATGCGGCAATACCTTGGGATGTTCCGAAGATCTACAGGGCACCCCGAGGATTCATCGCCTCATGGGGCCACCAGGGAGGAGTCGACATGCCATCCCGAGCCGGGCAGGTTCGCAGATGCGGAGCGCAGGCGATTGCGACGGGGCGTGGACGGGTGGGGAGACTGCCCTGGCTTGCTGCCCTACTCGTCCTGGTCCAACCTCTGCCCGCCAGCGCTCAGGAGGTCCGTGCTTCCTTCGTGCAGGCCTTCTCCGGAGTCCGCGAAGTCGACTTGCCGCGAGGGATCGGATTCGGGGTCCGAGGCTTCGCCCCGATGGGGATCGGTGGCGGGATCGAGTTCGATCGGTACCGATCCGCGCCGAGCTTTCTCTCCTCGACCTGCCCGCCGGAGGTGCCGTCCACCGAGTGCGAGCTGGAGACAGTCACGATGGACACGGAGATGGAGATTCTGACCTTCCTTGTCCTCTTCGACTTCGGCTCCGGGGAGAGCTGGGGGCTCAGGGTCGGACTGGGGCGATCCGCCGGGGCGATCCGCGGGCGGGGCACGGGCGAGACGACGGGGAGGGAAGTTGAGCCTCCCCCCGCAGACTCCGGGAAGGGCAACTTCGGATGGAGTCGGGGTGCGGACGGGAGCGTCTTCCTGATCGAGGTGCTCCGGAGCCTACCCGCTCCGGGTCCGCTCCCAGTGGATCTCCATATGACCTACCGGCACCACCACACGGAGATGTCGGGCTGTGTGACCGGGGAGGTGTCTCCGTTCTGCGGTTCTCATTCCATGAACGAGATCCAGCTCGGCCTGCGGGTCGGCCTGTGGCCCGGACGCTGACCTGAACCTGTCCAACCGGCATCGGACCGCGCCGGAATCTACGAACGGGGTGAAGCGGCCCATGTCCGGCCCGCCAACGCCGGGACCGGAAGCGCGGTGCAGCGCAGGAGAACCCAGGCAATCGCCAGATTGATCGGCAGGGCGACCGCGACCGGCTCGGGGTTCCCCTGGTGCAGAAACGGTGTGAGCTGCAACAAGGCGGTGAGGCCCGAGGCCGCCGCGATGCCCAGGGCGAGCAGCGCCGCGGCTCGTCCGGGGCCACCCGCGAGCCAGACAGGGCGTGAAGTCACGGCCGCGGCGAGCCCACCGAGGAGGACCAAGAGAGGGTTCATGTACACGATATTCAGGTTCCACTGGATGAATTCGTGATCGGTGAACCATGCCAGGAACAGGATCCACCCGAGCCCACCGGCCGCCAGGCCCCAGACCGCAAGGTAGGCCGCGAGGAGAGCCCTGGCCCAGCTCGCTCCTCTCCCGGCGGCTCCCCCGAGTCCGATCATCGTGCCCGCACCCCCGAGTCCCAGCAGGATCCAGAGCGGCGAGAATCCTGACGGCGACTCGGGGGCGGGCTCCCTGTCGGCCTCGTAGAGGACCTGGCGTGGCCCCAGGAGTGGGACCTCCCCGCCCGCGCCGTCGGTTCGGGTCACCCCTTCCAGCAGCTCCATGAGCTCCATCGGGATGAACATCGCTTCCCACTCTGTGCGGGGGTGGTCCCCCCGCATTCCCAGAAGGAAGGAGAGGCCCTGGTCCACCCAGAGGGTTTCCTCCACCAGCCGCCGCGAGTGCCACCGGAAGCTGTACGGGGTGGAGTTCCCCTCGAAGCGCTCCCTGAGCATCCCACCCAGGACGAGGTCCAGGGCATCGCGAACGCGGGTGGAGCAGTTGTCGAAGTAATAGTGGTAGGTGTACTCCCGGTTCTCGGGGAGGTAGTTCCAGCGAACGAACTCGTCGAGGGCTCGCGCCTCTTCCTGCGTCAGGAAGACCTCGTTCGCGTACACGCTCCGATTCGCCGCCGCGTAAGCGTTCACGAGAGGATCGACCTCGGAAGGTCCCATCCGGTAGCGCATGGTGCCGCGCAGGAACCGGGGGATGAAGTCCACTTCCTCGAAGTCGAAGAGGCCCCAGTTCCACGCGAGCTGCGTACCGTCCTCGGAGTCTAGGATCACGAGGGCGTTGTGCCCGAACCGTTCCCAGACCTCGTCGCCCTGATCCATCGTGAGGAGAAACACCTGGTATCGGCTCTCCGCCGGGGCGGCTTGACCGGCGACCCCGACCGCCGGAGTGGCCGCCGTCGGAGTGGCGATCACTGGAGCGGCGACCACCGGAGGGGCCCCGGCCCCGAATCCCCATCCCAGCAGAAGGCTGGCCAAGCAGGCTACGGCACGCATGAGCGGTTCTCGGCACAGGAGGTCGGCGGACGGGGACGCCCATGATCCTCGGACCCCTCCCCACGTCGGTCAAGGTGGAGGACATCCTGCCGGCACATCCGATGGGGGTCGGGAGAAGGTCCTTCGCTCGGCGCGGGATTGAGGTCATCCGTCCCTGTCACGAAGTTCAGAGTTCGCGCCCTGAGGATCCGGCCCGGAGAATCCCCGCCGGGAGGTTGCGATCCCTTTCTGCGAGGAGGTCTTCCCGTGAAGCGGTTCATCGTGCTTTTCTTTGCGACCCTGGGTGGCGTGGTCTTCTTCACGCTCATGCTGCTCGTACTCCTCAACCGGACCTTGCTGGCTCCTCCCGGGCTGCCAGGCGAGTTCGTGCTCGAGTTGAATCTCGAGGACGGACTGGTCGAAGCCTTTCCGGACGACCCGTTGCTCATGACGCTCGAGCGCCGCCGCCTCCGGGTCAGGGATGTCGTGGAGGCGATCGACGAAGCGGGTCGCGATGAGCGGGTCCGGGGCCTCCTCGTGAGGGGGGTGGGCGGGCTGTCGGGCTGGGGGACGACCGAGGAGTTGCGGGAGGCGGTGGCGGGCTTTCGAGCAACGGGCAAGGCGGCCGTTGTCTTCGCCGATACCTTCGGTGAGCTTTCGCCCGGGCAGCTCTCGTATTACCTCGCGACGGGTTTCGACGAGATCTATCTGCAGCCATCAGGCGAGGTCGGGCTCGCTCCCCTTGCCGTGGAAGCCCCCTTTCTCCGAGGCCTTCTGGACCGGTACGAGGTGCTCCCCCGCTTTGACAGGAGGGAGGACTACAAGGACGCGGTGGAGTTCCTCACGGAGCGGGAATTCACGTCGGAGGCGCGGGAGGCCACGACCAGGCTCCTCGCATCCCTCGAAGAGTCGCTCATCGACGCAATCGCCTCGGGAAGGGACATCTCCCGCGAGATGGCCAGGGTGGCCCTCCAGGAAGGTCCCTATCTGGCGCGCGAAGCCCTCGAGGCGGGTCTGGTCGATCGACTTGGCTACCTGGACGAGGCCCGGGAAGGTATGCGGGAGCGGATTGGAGACGATGTCGATCAGGTCGCGCTGGACTCGTACCTGGAGCGGGGGAGGCGCGGTTGGAACCGTGGGCCGAGAGTGGCTCTGGTCTACGGCGTGGGTTCGATCCATCGGGGCCGGAGTGGCTACGATCCCCTTACAGGCGGCAGCTCGCTCGGCTCCTCGACCGTTTCGAATCACTTGCGTGAGGCCGCGGCGGACCCGTCGGTGGAGGCCATCCTCTTCAGAGTGGATTCGCCGGGCGGATCGTGGGTCGCCTCCGACCAGGTCAGGCGCGAGATTCAGAGGGCCAGAGACGGAGGAACTCCGGTCGTCGTTTCGATGGGCGACCTCGGCGCATCGGGAGGATACGTCGTCTCGATGGACGCGGACCGGATCGTGGCCCATCCCTCCACCTTCACCGGTTCGATCGGCGTGGTCGCGGGGCGACTCGTGACCCGGGACTGGTTCGAGTCCATCGGGATCGACTGGGACCGGGTTCAGGCCAGCGAAGGGACGGAGTTCTACTCCGTCGTGGACGACTTCTCTCCGGAGGCCTGGGAGCGCTTCCAGGCGTTTCTGGACCGCATTTACGAGGACTTCATGGAAGGCGTGGCGGAAGGTCGCGGGATGACCGTCCAGGAGGTGCAGGAGGTCGCCGGAGGGCGAGTCTGGTCCGGGCGCGACGCCGCCGATGCCGGGCTGATCGATCGACTCGGCGGCTTCGGAGTCGCCCTGGACGAGATCCGGGAGCTGCTCGATCTCGAGCCCGGGACCGAGCTGGATGTGGCCCTGTATCCCGAGGAAAGAACTCTCTTCCAGCTCCTTCTCGAGGAGGGGCGCGGTATGGGGGCCAGCAGCACCGGCCCCGTCGGCGAGCTCTTCGCGGTTCTCCGTCCGGTTCTACGCTGGGCTGCGGAGGCCGGAATCACCGAAGTGCCCGGGCCCGTTCTCGCACCGAATTTGTCGGTCCCGGGGCGATGACCTCGGTCCTCGACGTAAGTGGCCTCCGCAAGAGCTACGGGGGTACGATCCTCTTCGACGGAGTGGATCTCTCCCTCTCCGAGGGGGAGAAGGTCGGGGTGATCGGGCGCAACGGATGCGGAAAATCGACGCTGTTCCGCATCCTGGCAGGACTCGAAGGACACGACGGAGGGACGATCGCGCGCAAGCGAGGCATGCGCACCGCATACCTTCCGCAGGAACCGGAGATGGACCCGGACCGGAGCGTGTACGACACGGCGGCAGAGGGTCGTCCGAGGCTTCAGGAGGTTTTCTCCGCGTACCAAGCCGTGACTCGGGAGCTCGGATGCAATCCGTCGCCGGAGCGTGCGGACCAGCTTCTGAGAAAGCAGTCGACCCTCTCGTCACGCATTGAGCGGGAGGACGCGTGGAGCTGGGGACATCGGATCGAGGCGATCCTCACCCGGTTGGGGGTGACCGAATGGGAGCGACGCATCGGGAGCCTCTCGGGCGGGGAACGCAGGAGGGTGGCCCTGGCGCGTACCCTGCTCGCCGATCCCGAGCTTCTCCTCCTCGACGAGCCCACCAACCACCTCGATGCCGAAACCGTGCTCTGGCTCGAGGAGGCATTGTTCGATTTCGCTGGTACGGTTCTGGTGATCACTCACGATCGGTACTTTCTCGATCGGGTCGTGGACCGAATGGTCGAAGTGGTGCGCGGGAATCTCGTCTCCTATAACGGCGGATACACCGATTACCTGGAGGCGCGAGCCGAGCGGGAGGCTCGGGAGCAGAGGGAGGACGAGAAGAGAGAACGCCTGCTCGAGAAGGAGCTGGCCTGGGCGAGGAGGGCTCCTCCCGCCCGGACCGGAAAGCAGAAGGCGCGTCGCCAGCGCGCGCGCTCTCTCGAGCGAGAGCGGGAGAAGCGCGACCAGTCCCGGTCGGGCCAGGTGGAGCTCGAAGCCTCCAGCACTCCGCGTCTCGGGCGGAAGATCCTCGAGTTGCACGATCTTCAGATGAGCTACGGGCAACAGGTCCTGATTCGGGAGTTCTCGGACCGACTGCTCTCCGGCGAGCGGATCGGCGTGGTGGGCCCGAACGGAGCCGGAAAGACCACCCTCCTGCGGCTCCTGATCGGGGAGGTGGCGCCGGAGGCGGGCGAGGTGGTGGTCGGCGAGAATACGCGAATCGGGTACTTCGATCAGGACCGGGAGCTCGATCCCGAGCGGACGGTGGAACGGGTGGTGTCGAATTCGGACTGGGTGGAGGTGGGCGGGAGCCGGATCCACATACGGGCCTACCTCGAGCGCTTTCTTTTCCCCCCACACGTACAGCGCCAGAAGGTCGGCGCACTTTCGGGAGGGGAGCGCAACCGCGTCCTCCTCGCCCGACTCTTCCTCCAGGAGTTCAACCTGCTCGTCCTCGACGAGCCCACGAACGACCTCGATCTGGACACTCTCCAGGTGCTCGAGGATGCGCTCGAGTCCTTTCCGGGGTGCGTCGTGCTGGTCACCCATGACCGCTACCTCCTGGACAAGCTCGCGACCTCGCTCTGGGTTTTCGAAGGGGAGGGGCGTGTCCATCGCCACCACGGGAGCTGGGACAACTACCTGGCCCGCAGGGAGCAGGTGGAGGCACAGGAGGAACGTGCACAAAGGGAAAAGGACCGTCTGCGGAGGGAGGAGCGGGCTCGACAGGCGCGGGAGCAGGCGAAGAGCGCGCGTTCCGGCCGTGGGCGACTCTCGTATAGCGAGCGCAGAGAGCTTGAGGCGATGGTGGCGCGGATCCAGGTGCTGGAGGAGGAGAAGGAGGAGCTGGGCGCCGTTCTGGCCGACCCGGAGTTCTACCGGGAGGCGTCCTCCAGTCCCTCGGAGGCGAGTCGTCGGTACCAGGAGCTCGAGGGCGAGCTGGAAGCCCTCTACGATCGCTGGGTCGAGCTCGAGGCGCGCGAGTCCTGATCGATCGTCGGATCTCCCGGAACGGGGGACGCGTTGGCGTGCCGAGCCCGGTCGACGACTCTGGTGGGAGTCGAGGCGGAGAGGTTTTACCTTTTTCCAGTAGAATCCACGATCGCGGTGAAGCCGCCGGTGGCGGTTCGCGCTCCCAGCCCAGCTCAAGCTCCACGCCATGAACAGATCCGACTTCGTCCTCCCCGCCCTGAACGGACTCAGCGAGCGAGGGCTGTCCGCCCTGGTCTACGGGGTCACCGCCATCGTCTGCGGTGTCGTTCTCGTGCTTGTCAGCTTCCCGCAGCTCCTCAGGATCGAGGGGCTCGACGTGTCGGCTCTACCCGCATTCCATGCCACGCTCAATGGGACGGCTGGGGTCCTCCTCGTAGCCGGCGTGCTCCTCGTGAAGAGGGGGAAGGTTCACTGGCACCGGGGGGTGATGGTTACGGCATTTGCGCTCTCGTGCGTGTTTCTTCTCTCGTACGTGGTCTACCATTCCCAGGCTCCAGCGACCCATTTCGGAGGGGAGGGATGGCTCCGACCGGTCTATTTCTTCATTCTGATCTCGCACATCGTGTTGGCACCGGTCGTCATTCCCCTGGCGTTGTTCGCAGTGGCTCGTGCCTTGCGAGGAGAATTCGATCGACACCGGAGGATCGTTCGCTGGACCTTCCCGGTGTGGCTCTACGTCGCGGTGACCGGAGTGCTCGTCTACCTCTTCATGGCTCCCTATTACGGGATCTGACCGCAGGCGGGACGGTTCGGAGCGGGTCGGGAATTGGCGTCCTCGGTGACGCAACCGTACTCTTGGTCTCATTCCCACCCGAGCGACGTACAGTCCACCTGAAGGAGGCGCAACACATGACCGGACCCGCAGGCTCCGACCCCTCGGCCGCACCCACTCCCCCACCCAACCCCGAATCCTCCACCGGCCTGGCGCCCAACGTGGCGGGAGCGCTCTCCTACCTGCTGGGACCGATCACGGGCGTCCTCATGCTCGTGCTCGAGAAGCGGAGTCCCTTCGTCCGTTTTCACGCCGCTCAAAGTATCGGTATCAGCGTGGCCTGGATCGTGTTCTGGGTCGCCTATTCGATCGTGAGCACCGTCCTGTCGCTGATCCCCGTGATCGGCTGGATCGCTGCGATCCTTCTCCTCCTCTTGTCGGTTCTCTTGGGCCTCGGGGGGCTCTTCCTCTGGCCCTTCCTGATGTACAAGGCGTGGGTCGGGGTGGAGTGGGAGTTTCCGTGGGTGGGCGAGCAGTCCCGGAGATTGCTTACGGGCGCGTGAGGCCCCCGGCCTATCGGCTGTCACACCCCACTTGTAGCTTTGTTGTTTGCTCTCTCTGATGAACTTGAGTCGAGGAGGCGACGATGGGCTTCCGCGGATTCCTCTATCTTCTTGCCCGACTCCTGGGCGATGTGAACGCGGTGAAGCAGGGGCGCGTGGGACAGCGCATCGCGCGGCGCGCGACCGGACGCGCAACCGGGCGACTCTTCCGCACGTTCTTCCGGTAGAGCTCCGATCGTGGTCGGATGAATCCATCCAAGGCTCAACGCTGGTTGGACCTCCTCGCCCTTCTCGTGGGCAACCGGCTCCCGATCTCCTTCGATGAGATCATGGAGCAGGTGCCTGGATACCGTGCGGGGTGGATCGAGGGGACTCCGACGCAGCAGGCGAGCACCCGAAGGAAGTTCGAGCGCGACAAGGACCAGCTCCGGCGGCTCGGGATTCCGATCGAGACTCGCCGCTATCGGGTGGAAGGTCACTCAGAGACCGACGGGTACGTCATCCCACGAAGAAGCTTCTACCTGCCCTACCTGGAGCTCGTCCGTGAAGGGGAAGGGGACACACCGTCCGCTTCCACCTCTTCTTACGCGGTCGGGCGCGTCACTCTCTCCGAGTCCGATGTCCGAACTGCGATTCTGGCGCTCCGGGAGGTATGGTCTCTGCCCTCCTTTCCCTTCGAGAGAGATGCACGGAGAGCCCTTCGGAAGTTGACCTTCGATCTCGATCCGAGGCTCGCCAACCCAGATGAGGGGCAATTGGAGGGGACGGGTCCCCCCCCGAGAGTTCTCGAGCGACCGGGAGGCGCCGATCCGAAGGGGGCGTTGGGTCCGCTGCTGGACGCACTCTACGACCGAAGCCGGGTGCGCTTCCGTTATCACTCGATCGGGAGGGACGCGGTGGAGCTGAGGCGGGTGGAGCCGTGGGGGCTTCTGCTCCAGTGGGGTGCGTGGTATCTGGCGGGCCGGGATGTGGAGAAGGGATCCGGGGAGCGGCTCTTCCGATTGGATCGTATGGGTGGTGTGGAGCGCTCTTCCGGCGCTCGAGAGTTCGAGATTCCCGAGGATTTTGACCTCCGCGCCTACGCGGGCAGAAAGGCCTGGGACCTCGTGGACGGGGAGCACGAGGAGGAGCATGAGGTCGTGGTCCGATTTCTTCCGACGGCAGCCCTTCTCGCGGTACGTAACGAATGGGGACTTGGGGTCGGCGAGGAGGCGGACGGCTCCCGTCTCCGTGCATTCTCCGTCCGCCGCACGGCACCGTTCCTGCGCTGGATTCTGTCGATGGCGGGTGAAGCTCGGATCGTCTCTCCGCCAGAGCTCCAGAACGAGCTTGTCCGGATGGCAGCTGCAGTGCGGCGTGTGCATGGGACGGAGTGGGAGGACTCGTGACCGCCGCGAAGCCACATACGGCCGAGGCGATCCTGCTGCGACTTCTGGTCGTCCTGCCCGAGGCGGCCCGGACCGGGGAAGGTGTCCGGCTCGATCCGCTGGCAGAGGAGCTCGGGGTGGAGCCAAAGAGGATCCTGGCCGACCTCGAAGAGCTGGAGTCCCGCAGCTACTATCTTCCGCCCGGGCTCGGCGATCAGTTCCAGCTCATCGTGACCCGGGACCGCCTCACGGTATGGACGACCGGAGAGTTTCAGCGTCCCGTTCGGCTCACCCCGCGGGAAGCGCTCGCACTCGAGCTGGGCCTCAGGGTCGTGGCCACGGCCGCTCGCGAGGAGGATCGCTCCGAGTTCGAAGAGCTGCGGGAGCGGATCGTGTTTCAGCTGAGGACTCCCGAGCCCGGAAACGAGGAGGATCCCGAAGTGGTGCTCGCCGGGGTCGAGACGGGTGAGGATCACCTGCAGCTATTGATCGAACGGGCGGTGCGGGACCGCCGACAGCTTCGGATTCTCTACCGGCGGCCGGGTCAGGATCCCTCCGGACGGGTGATTGCCCCTCTCCTGATGGTGCACGCGGAAGGGAAGTGGTATCTGCTGGCCCGTGATCTCGATCTACAGGCCGTCCGGGCGTTCCGGCTCGACCGCATCCTCCAGGTCGAGGCAACCGGGGCCTCGTTCGAACCGGAGGTCGGCGACGAGGCGGAGTTGGAACGATTTCTCCGGGATGGGCGCGTCCACGACGGGGGTGGCGGGGTGAGCGGGAACGACGAAGGGAAGCCGTTCGAGGCCGTGGTCCGCTACTCCGAGGCGATCGCGCGCTGG
>SLCK01000042.1 GCA_007125845.1 Gemmatimonadota bacterium | reverse complement strand
CTCCGGTGACAAGGATGGGCACGAAGGCGACCAGGAGCCCGGCCCAGAACATCGCGACCATCAGGGCATCGTCGTGTGCCATCTCATTCTCGCTCCGTTGCTCCTTGTCGTTTGCTCACCGTCCGGACGCGGCGTGCGGCACCGTCGGGCGCAGCCCGCGCCCCGCATCATCCGAAATCCTGGCTCACGAGCGCGAGCAGGATGATGATCAGGGGGATCGGCACCGCGGCGAGGATCCAGAGCTTCCTCGGCTCGAAGCGCAGGTGCATGTAGTAGAGGGCCACGAGGAAGGCGCTCAGCAATGAGATCAGCACCAGGAGAGTGATGGATACCCAGCGGGCCATTCCGATCAGGGAGACGCCCACCTTCGCGAACATGAGCACCGCGAGCACCCCCCAGATCAACATGTAGGGGGGATGTGCGGTCTCGCCGTCGTTCTGCATAACCGTCCTCCTCCGTCAGATCAGGTAGACGATCGTGAACAGGACGATCCAGACCAGGTCCACGAAGTGCCAGTAAAGTCCGACGGCCTCCACCCCTCCGAGGTTCTGGGAGGAGTAGACGCCCTTGACCGCCCTGGTCAGGATCCAGAGTAGGGCCAGCACCCCCAGCGTGACGTGCAGCCCGTGGAAGCCCGTCATGAGGTAGAACGTGGAGCCGTAGAGGGGCCCGCCCTCGGCGGCATAGGCCACCGCGGTCGCCACGAAGCCTTCCTGGATCAGGTGGATGTACTCGTAAACCTGCACACCGACAAAGGTGCTTCCCAGGAGGATCGTCGCGGTCAGCCAGAGCTTCAGGCCCGCCTGCTCGTTCCGCTCGATGGCCGCGTAGGCCTTGACCATCGTGACGGAGGAGCAGATCAGGATGAAGGTGTTGACGGCGGTGAGGGGGACGTTCAATACCACTCCCGGCGCCGCGAACTCGTCGGGGTGGGCGAATCGCAGGATGATGTAGGCCCCGATCAGCGAGGTGAAGAACATGACCTCCGACAGGAGGAAGACCCACATCCCGAGCTTGACGTTGTAGACGCCCAACCCCGGCATGGGCCGCCGCACCGCGGCGGTGATGGCGGTCTGGTTCATTCCGACCCCTCCAGTCCCCCGGTGGGCTGCGGTTCGGGCTCGACCCGGTCCCCGACGGGGTCACGGGGCGGCTCGTTCTGGAGGATGAAGTCCTCTTTCCGGTCGGGTGGGCTGTACTCGTACGCACCGCGGTAGACAATGGGCATCGCCTCAAAGTTGCCGTGCGGAGGGGGCGAGGGCACGCTCCACTCGAGGCTGTTCGCCTGCCAGGGGTTTGCCTCCGCCTTCCTTCCCGTCCAGATCGAGGCCACGAAGTTCACGAAGAAGACCACCTGGACGGCGAGCAGGCCGAACACGGCCCAGGTGATGAACACGTTCCAGGGTTGCAGGTCGGCCAGCCACGCGTACTGCGTGGGGTCGTAGAGCCGCCGCATCATCCCCTCGAGCCCCAGCCCGTGCATCGGGAAGAAGACGAGGTTGTAGAAGACGAAGGTGCCCACGAAGTGGACGTGGCCCCAGAACGGGTTCATCATCCGCCCGAACATCTTCGGAAACCAATAGATGATTCCGCCGAAGATCGCGAAGAGGCTCCCCCCGAAGAGCACGTAGTGGAGGTGCGCCACGATGAAGTACGTGTCGTGGATGTGGATGTCCACGGGCGCGGAGGCCATGAAGATTCCCGAGAGTCCTCCGATGATGAAGAGGGCCACGAACGCCGCCGCGTGCAGGAAGGGGACGTGGAAGTGGATGTTCCCCTTCCAGAGGGTGCCCAGCCAGTTGAACACCTTGATGGCCGAGGGCACCGCGATCGCGAGGGTCGTCACCATGAAGGTGGTGCCCAGCATCGGGTTCATGCCGCTCATGAACATGTGGTGACCCCAGACGATCCACCCCAGGAATGCGATGGCGGCGATCGCCAGGACCATGGCGTGATATCCGAAGATGGCTTTGCGAGCCCCGTTCGAGAGCAGCTCGGACACGATTCCGAAGGCCGGCAGGATGAGGATGTAGACCTCGGGGTGACCGAAGAACCAGAAGAGGTGCTGCCAGAGGAGCGGCTCTCCGCCGTGCTCGGGGAGAAAGAAGGTGGTCCCGATCGTCTGATCCGTCAGGAGCATGATCAGGGCTCCGGCCAGGATCGGCATCGCGAGGAGCACCAGGACCGCCGTGATGAAGAGGGCCCACACCGTGAGCGGGAGTCGGAACCAGGTCAGACCGGGCGCGCGCATGTTGATCACGGTCGTGATGTAATTCACAGCGCCCGCGATCGAGGAGAAGCCCAATATGAAGAGGGAGAGCAGCCAAAGTTGCTGACCCAGGTAGACCCCCGTGAAGTCTCCGGACGCCGAGAGGGGTGCGTAAGCCGTCCACCCGGCGCCCGCAGCGCCGCCCTCCACCCAGAAGGAGGCCAGCATGATCAGGCCCGCGGGCACTGCCATCCAGAAGGAGGCCATGTTCAGCTTGGGAAACGCCATGTCCGGGGCCCCGATTTGGAGAGGAATCAGGAGGTTCCCGAAGACCCCCACCAGGAGGGGCATGATCGCGAAGAAGATCATGAAGGTGCCGTGCATGGTCACCAGGGAGTTGTAGAACTCCGGAAGGATGATCCCGCCGGGAGCCATCGTCTCCGGGAGAAGGGTGCCGCCCGGAAGCGGCTGTCCCGGAAATCCCAGCTGCCAGCGCATCAGCAGGGCGAGGAACCCTCCGAGTGCCAGGAATACCAGGGACATGACGAGGAACTGCACGGCGATGACCTTGTGATCCGTCGAAAAGACGTACTTTCGGATGAAGGACAGCTCCTCGTGGTGGTCCCCCGCGTAGTGGGGGATGTCCCAGTCCGTCTTCTCCCTCGCTGTCGGTGTGCTCATGTCGTCGTTCCGTTGGCTGGAGGACGTCGATTCATCGGTGGATCTCCCGGGTCATAATCCTCCCTCGGCCACGGGACCGTCCGCCGGCGCCCCGTCGAGGTCGCCCGATCCTGCGAGCTGGGCTGCCCCGGTCCCGCCCAGGGCCGCGGCGTGCTGCTCCGCCCTCCACGCGTCGAACTCGGCCCGGCTCTGGACGACGACCACGCCGTCCATCAAGTAGTGCCCGATCCCGCAGAGTTCCGCACAGCCGAGCTCGTACTCACCGGGCTCGGTGATTTCGAACCACACCGGGATCGTGCGCCCCGGAATCGCGTCCTGCTTGACACGGAAGCGCGGGACAAAGAACGAATGGATCACGTCCTCCGCTTCCAGGTGGAGGATCACCGGCTCGCCGACCGGGACGTGGACCCGGTTCAGGATCGAAAAGGCGTCCTGCGCATCAGGGTCGCCCCCGGCGCCGGGGTAATAGGACTCCCATTCGAACTGGCGAGCCGAGACCGTGAGCTCGAGAGCGTCCTCCGGGAAGTGCGCCGGATCCTTCGCGCGGTCCCAGACCGGCTTGCTCATGAAGCCGAGCATGAGGACGATGACGAGCGGTCCCAACGTCCAGAGGACCTCCGCACGTGTGCTTCCGTGGATGTACTCGGCCCTGCGGTCGGGCCGCTTCCGGTAGCGGACCAGGAAGTAGATGAGGAGTCCTTCGGTCAGGACGAACACGATCCCCGTGATCACGAGAATGATGTAGTACAGCCGGTCGATGTCCGGGCCGAATGTCGAGACGCTGGGCTCGAGCAGCCAGTTCATGGTCCACCTCCTCTCATCTCGTCCTCCCCGTCGGAGCGACGTGGTGCACGTGCGAGTGGTGGTCGTGCGGATCGATCGGGTCGCCCAGGGGCACCACAGCGGTGGCCAGCATCGCCTCGGTGAAGGTGAAGGAGACCTCGGCGGTCTGACCCGTCTCCACGGTCACCTGTTCTTCCTGCGTGCCGAGACGCGGGTGCCACGCCTCGATCACGTAGTCGCCGGGGGGGAGCTCGCTCAGGTCGAAGGTTCCCGCTTGTGCGGTCGCCGCGTGGTACGGATGGGCGACCACCCCCACATACGCCTGCATCCATCCGTGGACGTCGCAGCGCAGGGGGATCATCACCTCAGGACTGGTGAAGGTCCGGTTCGTCTCCATGTTTTGGGCGGGCTGGCTGAAGTTGAACGGACGGTTCACCTGCGGGGAGGCGTTGACGTTGTGCATCACCGGGTCCGAGTTTCGTAACGTGAGCGTCTGTCCGGGCATCACTCCGCTCACGTGCGGGGTGTAGGCGCAGCCCACCTGGTCGATGACGACCGCCTGCTGGGGCGTGGGGAAGGTGAGGTCCTCCAACCCTTCCTTCACGTAGACGAAGACGTTGGCGAGGTGGCCGTCCTGCACGGCGACCTCTTCCCGCTGCGTTTGCCCGTTCCAGTGGTCGTCGCACTCCGGCTCGCTCGACATGTCGAGCGAGACGGGCGGCGGCGGGGTGCCTTCGAACATCACCATCCCCTGCACGTGCCCGGCCGTCGCGACGTCGAAGGGCATCTCGGCCTGGGCGGCCTGTGCGGGGGCATCGTCGTCGTCGCCGCATCCCACAACTCCCCCGGCGAGGACCAGAAGGGCCGCCAATCCAGTCGCCGCCTTCGCCGTCCGATGTCTCGTTCTCATCTCTTCCTCCGTTCCTCCAGGGTGATTGCCAGGGTTCATGGGCGGCCGAGGTCGGCCTCCGGGCCCATCGAGGCGTCGGTACCGTCGGTGGTTCTTGGCCTGTCGTCGGTGTCCGCGCTGCCTGCGAGCTCGTGCCCCTCGCCGGCCTCCGAAGGTCGTCGCTCCCGGCGCTGTGCCCGGGAGATCACGAAGAGCCCCAATCCGCCCGTCAACACGAAGGCCACGAGCGGGCTCACGTAGACCGAGGGGGGCGGCTCCTCCAGGAGATGCACGTAGTACCAGGAGCTGATCGCTCCACGCGCGCCATCCTCCCCGTGATCTCCGTCCCAGGCGAAGAAGGCGATCGGGATCGACACGCCCGTCTCGAAGTGGAGGCGATCTCCCGTCCCCGTCGGCTCGAGTGAGCGCCGGAGGAGCAGCCGCCAGCGCCCCTCTTCCCAGCGCGCATCCGCCTCGATTCGGCCATCCAGCGGCCGGATGTCGTCGATCCCGTGGGCGTTGGCGGGCTCGGCGCCGTCCTGATCGCTCCTCCAGCGCCACTGGTAGACCGGGTCCCCTCCGCGTCCCATCAGGAAGTACGGTCGGTCCATGCCTTCGGGGATCGTGGGAGGGAACTGGAGGACGAACTGGTCCGGGCGGGCTTCCGGCTCCACCTCGCCCGCCTCCCTGGGCTCCATCACCTCCAGGAAGCGCTCTTGCCACTCCATCCAGCGGGGGTCGGGGCTCTGCGAGCGGTCGCTCCAACTGATCCGGAACGCGATTTCCTGCCCGTCGTGGAGCGCCTGGACCCACACGCCGTGTACCGCCGGCTCGAACCAGCGCGGCGGCACGATGATCTGGCCGACGAGGGGGAACCAGAAGGCCTCGACCTCGCTCCAATCCTCGGCGTCCACAGAGGCGGGCAGCTCGCCCGGCTCCCTCCGATCCGCGCGGATGACCTCCCTCACCCTGGGTCTTTGCTCCGGGGCCAGGCTGCGGACGAAGTGGGCCAGATTCCACAACTGGTCGTCGGTCATGAAGCCGGCATCCACCAGGTCCTGGAAGGCGGGCATGGGAGTGCCGTCGAGCCCGGTTCGCAGCCGTCGGTAGATGTCCTCGACCGTTTCGCCTCCGTTGAACCGCCAGTTCTCCGTGAGGTCGAGGGCCCGGATGGGGTAGCCCCAGTCGTCCTCGAGCTCCGGCGCCGAGGGTCCGTCCCCCCGGCCCTCGTCCCCGTGGCATTGCCAGCACTCGATGGACTGGTAGAACTCGCGTCCCTCCTCGATGCGCTCGGGAGACGCCCGCGGGGTTCGCCCGAAGTCCAGCGGCTCCGGAGCGGCGAGGGTCTCGAACGGGGGATAGAAGGATTTCAGGTAGGCGAGGACGGCCTCCCGGTCGCCGCGGCCCAACTGGCCTTCCCAGCCCGGCATGGTCGTGCCCGGCATTCCCTCGTTGATCACCCGCATGATGTCGTCGTCGGTGGGGATCGCCCCTCCGGCGGTGGTCCGAATCTGGTAGAGCCCGCGGGTGAAGTCGCGGGGTCGGGGAAGCATCCAGGCGGCGGCGGGCCCGAGACCGTCTCCCTCGAAGCCGTGGCAGGAGGCGCACCACCGGTCGTAGACCTCGCGGCCGCGGTCCAGCTGCGTGGTTTGGCCCGCAGCAGGCGGTGGGCGGAGCGCGAGGACCAGCACGCCGAAGGCGACGAGGCCGAGAACCCTCCCGAGGCTCCGCGGAACCGGGTTGCTCACGGCGGCCATCAGTGCTCCTCCCAGGTGCGGGGAGAGAGGCCCGCCTGCTCATAGAGGAAGAGCGTCACCGCCCAGATCTCCTCCGGCGTGAGGATCTCGTCCCACGCCGGCATGGCTGAGTTCCAGGGCTGGCCTTCCCGGGGCAGTCCGGGTCCGCCCTTGGCGATCCTCCAGAACACGTAGCTCTCGGTGAGCTGGGCGATCGTGCCGCCCCCCCGGAGAGGGAGCGGGAGGGGATTGAACCCGTGGGCGAAGTGTCCCTGGCCGTCCAGGTAGTCCCCGTGGCAGGGCATGCAGTTCTGGTAGTAGAGGTCGAAGCCCAGCTCGACCGCCTCCTCCTCCCGGCCCGCCGTCCGCAGGGGGTTCTCCAGTCCTTCGAGTATCATGGCTTCTCCGCGCACGGTGATCGACGTCGGATTTGCGGGGTGCACGGAGCGCAGTCCGGCCGGAGCGCTGATCTTGGGACGCAGCGAGTCGTAGGTCACGAAGGCGACGAGGAGGGGGAGGACCACGAGCATCGCTCCGCGCGCCACCCTGCGCTCCGGCTGGACCAGGAGGGCCCGCATCGGCTCCTTGAAGCGCCTCCAGCGCTCCTCGTTGTCGCTCACCCACACGAGGATGCCGACCAGAACCGTGAGCATGTATTGGAGCATCACGCTTCTCGGAACCGGCGCGCTCGAGATTCCCAGAAGCGGTGGCAGGTACGGGATGCCCCATCGGAACAAGGCATAGGCGACCCCGAGGACCAGGGCGCCCTGCCAGAACGGGTGTCGGAGTCGCTCTCTCAACGGTCTCTCTCCTTCACCTGAGGTCGCTCAGGTACTGGACCACCGACTCGAGCTGCTCGGCGGACATGCGACGACCGAAATCGACGGGCATGAGGCCGACGAGCTCCTCGTAGCCCTCGGTGACCACGGAGGGAGGATCCAGGATCGCACGCCTGAGCTCGTCCGCCGACCGCCGCGCTCCGATTCCGTCCAGGGCGGGACCGAGCTCCACGCCTTCGCCCTCGTAGAGGTGGCATTGGACGCACTCCACTTGCACGATTTCGGCGGGGCCCATCGCCTCCAGCCCGGCCCCGGTCGCCGCCGCGGCCGCCGGCTCGGGCGCTCCGTCCGCGGGCGCGGCGGGAATGTCCGCAGCGGTCACGGTCACCTCCCCCCCCAGGCTCTCGAGATAGGCGACGATCGCCCAGATCTGGGGCTGGGTCAGCGTTCGGTCGGCGGGGGGCATGATCGGGGGATAGCCCTCGACCATGTGTTGGGTCGGCTGCACCAGGGACTGATAGAGGAAGTCCTTGCAGGCCATTCCCTCGATGCGGGCGTGACAGCGCACTCCGATGGGGCCCTCGCCCTGGTAGTCGGCGCTGAGGTTGGGCGCGCGCGCGCCGGGCGTCTCGGCGTGACAGACTACGCAACCCCCCGCTCCGGCGAAGAGCTGGCCCCCGATCTCCACCAACTGCTCGGGCGTCATGCCTGCGGCCAGGTCCACCTCGGGAGGGAGGTCGGACTCGAGCTGGGGAATGATGTTCGCCACGGTCGTGTAGAGGGCGATCGTCATCGCCCCGACCGCCAGGATCTTCAAGTCGACTGAGGCCATGTCCTCACCCTCCTCACTCCGCCGGCAGCGGCTGCGGGTCAAGACCGAGCCCCGGCGCCGCGTCGGGCCCCGGATCGGTGCCCCTCACGGGCACCACGACCGGCTCCTCGTGGGCGACGAGGGTGGGTGTCGCGATCATCCCCCCGATCCAGAAGACGAAGGCGATCATGAGCAGGAAAATCACCACGCACGCGCTGATCACCTGGGCGGCGTAGCCCAGCGCGGGGGTGGCCGCATGGGCCGTGGTGTCCCGCATGACCTCGTAGACGTGCCAGTGCTGGCGGATCCCGCTGCGCGCGAATCCCATGAGGCCCATGAGCCAGGTGAAGGTGATCACGAGCACGAAGAGGGCATACTGGGAACGCTCGGGCATCTCGCCCCAGCGGATGGGGCCGCGGGACTCCGCCTTTCGCATGACCAGAAGATCCAGCCCGATCACCGCGACGATCGTGAAGAGGACGGCCAGCACCTGGTAGACGGAGAACCCGATGCGCACCAGGGTCGGGACGAAGTATCCGTAGATCCCGTAGAAGATGACCACCGCCGTGCAGACCGCGAGAATCGTCCCCTGGGCCAGCGTTCCGGTCTTGGCCCACGACACCGTGGGGATCTTGTTCGCTCTCCGGTACATGAGGAAGGAGAGGAAGGTGGTGAGGATCATGAGGTTGACCGCCGTGTTCTTGGCGCTCATCAGACCCAGGACCCCGAGGAAGGGGTGGTGGGTGCCTCCCATCGCGGCGACTTCGTCGCGGTCGGCGATCATGGAGTGCGGGGTGGCCCACACCATGAACCCGATTACCAGCACGGCGAGCATCCACTTGGTGTAGGGGACGAACCGTTCTCCCCCCGGGATCCTCCCCAGCCCGAGCCAGAGGTAGTAATTGGCCGCCAGGAAGAGGACGCCGATGAGGAAGGCCTGCACGATCCAGAGCCAGCTCATGAAGCCGCCCATCATCGTGACGCCCATCTGCTGGTTGTACTCGTAGATCTCGCGGCCCAGCCAGTATCCCGCGAAGGGGAGGGTGAGGAAGACGGCGATCGCGATGAAGTTTCCGACGTACCCCATCCAGTCGTAGTGGGCGCGCTCCTCCGGGGTGCGGGACTTGAGGAAGCGGTATCCCGCATAGGCCGCGACGATCGAGCCCCCGAAGACCGCGTTCGCGATGAGTCGGTGGATGTTGATCGGCATCCAGGTCGCGTTCGCGAAGGCGCTCCAGAACTGCACCATGGCGGGTGACGTGTCCGGCGCGACGTCGGCCGGCGGGCTCATCATGAAGGTGAGCCAGGCGTTGGCGATGAAGAGGACGGCGGTCCCCCATACGTTCAGGAGGACCCCCAGGCCGAGGTGCCCGAGCTTGGCCCACCCCTCCTTCCACCGGTCCCACCCGTAGTAGTACATGTACAGGGTGGCCGACTCGAAGAAGAAGAGGCCGGCGTAGACCCACATCGAGATGTGGAAGATCTCGCTCAGGTAGGCGAAGAGCCCGGGATAGAGAGTGACCAGCAGGAAGAGGAAGAGCCCGCCCAGAAGGGCGGTGGCGCTGTAAGCCACCAGGAGAAGTCGGGTGAACTCCTTCGAGAGCCGATCATACCGGTCGTCCTTTCCCCAGATTCCGATCGCTTCGGTGACTACCGCGAACATCGGCACGCCGAGGACGAAGGCGGCGAACATCAGGTGCACCTGGGCGACGATCCAGATCGCGTTCCGGCTTCCGATCAGGGGGAAGTCGCTCCCGTAGGCAGGGGGCTGATACACCTGCCCGAGCAGGGGCGCGGCGAGGAGCGTCAGGCCCAGGAGGAGCAGGCCGGGGGCCAGCGCCCATCGACGCGCCCATCGGAGGCGAGCGGCTCTCGCGTTCATCCCGATCCTCCGCGTCCCAGGAAGAAGGGGAGGCGGCGGGAGAAATCGACCGGCATCGTCCGGCGCACTTCGGCCATCACCTCCAGATCGACCTCTCCGTAGCCGCGCTGCCGGGCGAAGGCCTCCACGCGGGAGCTGACGACGCCCCTCACGAAGCTCGGAATCCGCTGAAGGCGCGCCTCGGCGTCGGCCGTCCACGGGAGCGCCGATTCCGCCGACTTCCCGTATGTCAGCGGGGCCGTCGGCTCCACGATGGGCCGATCTCCGGAGGGCTCGTACGTGCAGGAGTCGTCGGGGCCGAGGAGGTCTCCGGTGGCGGCGTAGGCCCGGGCGCGGCATCCGCCGCAGACCTTCCGGTACTCACACGCGCCGCACTTGCCGCCGAGCCGCCCCTCGCGGAGCGACCTGAAGACCGGCGACTCCCGCCAGATCTCCCCGAAGGAGCGCTCGGCCAGGTCGCCCGCCTCCAGGGGGAGGTAGGGGCAGGGCGTGACCTTCCCCTCCGGGGTGATCCTGCAGTAGTGGACCCCGCACGGACAGCGCGTCTCGTAGTTGCGGAGGGGCGACGAAGGGTCCTTCTCGAAGACGTGCCGCATGAGCTGCGGCTGGCACTTCGACCGGATCATCATCTGTCCGCGGTACTCGCGCTCCAGCTCGGCCAGCCGCGCGAGCACCGCCTCGTTTTCCGCTGGCTCGAGCCCGTTCATCCCCTCCCCCCGCCCCGTGGCGACCAGGAAGTAGAGGTTGAAGGAGACGGCTCCCTTCTCGGCTGACCACGCCACGATCTCGGGGAACTCGTCGCGATTGCCCCGGGTCAGCGTCGTCTGGACGACGAAGTCCAGGTGGTGTTCGACGAGCCGGTCCACCGCGGCGAGGGTGTCGGCGAGCGACCCGGTTCCGTGGCGGAAGCGGTCGTGGTAGGTGGGTCGGAGGGAGTCCACGCTCACGGCCACCCCCTGCACCCCGGCTTCCATCAACGACTCGATCCGGGCGTCCGTAAGCCGGGTGCCGTTCGTGCCCACGACGACTGTCGCGCCCTCGTCCGTCGCCCGCCGGGCCAGCTGCTCCAGATCGGACCGTAGGAGGGGCTCCCCCCCGGTGAGGATCAGCATGGGAGAGGCGTTCGTTTCGAGGATCTGCTCGAGGATGCCCAGGCAGCGGCGGGTGGAGAGCTCCGGCGTCGACGCGTGCCAGGGCCCGGCCGAGATATAGCAGTGCGCGCAGGCCAGGTTGCAGCGTCGCGTGAGATTCCACGCCACGACGTGGGGGCGGTCGACCGGGGGGCGACCGAGGGGATCGCCACCGGGATGGAGGGCGGGATGCAGGTGGTCCGGAAGGGTACGCGTCACGTCCCCTCCTTTTCGCCGTCCATGTACCGTTGCACCGCGTCCTTCGCTTGCTCGGGTGTCGTCGTGCGCAGGTCCACCGGACACTTCTCCGCCTGTTCCTCGATATTGCGGATGGGGCAGCGGGTGACCCCCTGCGCTTTCGCCTCGTCGATGAACTTGCGCATCTCCTCGGAGAGGCCGTCGACGCCCTCGGCCTGGGCCTTGAGCTGCTTCGACTGAAGCTCTTTGAACATCACGAGCATGGTGTCCATGTCGAACTCGTCGGCCGCGATCATCGCCTGCTTGTTCTCGTCCATCACCCTCGTCGTGATGCGCCAGAAGGCGTGATCCCGCCCGAAGCGCTCGACCGTGTTGCGAGCCAGGGGCCGTGCGATCAGGGGGACGGCGCTCAGTCTGGCGAAGGCCTCATGCGTCCACACCACCGGGTCGGAAGCGGTGCGTTCGCGGGTGTGCGTCTGTCCGGTGTAGGGGCACTTCACTGCGACCGTGGGAAGGTCGGGTTCGGGGTCGGAGTCGTGGCCCTCGACCACGGTGCGGTTCATCGCCTCCTGCGCCTTCACCTCGGCGAGGGCCAGCTCCTCGGCCGTGCCAATGCCCATGATGAGCTGCATGTGCGTCGGAAGGAGCCTTCGGATGGCCTCGTCCAGGCGTTCGTTGGTCACGATCGGAAGGGAGGGGGGGGCCTGGGCCTGGTGAGCTTCCGGCCGGCGAGCACCGTTTCCTCCCCCGTCGGCGGAGGCCTTGGGCGCGGGCCCGGAAGGAGCGTGCGGAGCGTGGGTGTTGGAGCCGGCCGGCCCGCGTGCGCTCTTCGCGGCGGCGGCCTCCTCGTCGATCGCCACCCATCCCGCACCCTCGGGGATCTCCGCGGTGCCCGAGCCGGTCTCGCCCCACCCCTTCTCCCGGTTGCCTCCGGGTCCCCACTCCTCGAGGACGAATTCCTCCACGGCCTTGCGGGCGATCCCGAGCGCGAAGGGGGGAACCCGGAGGATTCGCACCTCGGCTTCAGGGGCCCACTCGAGTCCCGCTTCCCCGTCTTCTTCAATCCAGGGGATCTCGTCCGGGCGGACGTCGGTCGTGCCGACGAGGAGGATGTTGGATGGGGCGAGTCGGCAGAGGTTCGCGGCCTGCGAGCCCATGTCGGTGCCCTCGATCCGGTGTCCCCCGTGGCGGGCGAGGATCAGGAGAGAGGGCTCGATCTCCTCGATCCACTGGAGGATGCACTGGAAGGGCTTCCCGATCAGGATCTGGGTCTGGACCTCGACGTCCGGATAGTCGGAGGCCATCACCTCCGCTCGCTTGAGGTTCGCCTGGCAGAGCCTGAGCAGCCCCTTGTCGATGATGTTGTTGTGGAGGGCTTCCTGCTCCTCGAACTTGAAGATCTTGGCGGCCTGCGCGGACAGCACGTCCTTGATGTTTCCGAACACCGCGTGGTGGTACTCCACGTCGAAGGCCGAGCAGACATGGAGCCTCGCCCCGAACTCGCGGGCCATATCGAGGGCCACGCGCATCGCCTTGTAGGCGTAGGACGAACCGTCCACGCAGACCATCCAGGCGCCGCCCTCGAGCGGCCGGTCGTCCCGCACGATCAGGGTGTCTTTTTCGACTTTCTGGATGACCCGGTCCGCGACGCCTCCCAGTTGCGAATAAGGTTGCTTGCCGATCCCGTTGGCCCCGATGCAGAGAAGGTCATAGTCGCGCCCGCTTTCCCCCGCCAGCTTATCCTCCTGCTCCTCGTCTTCCGCCTCGATTCGGCCGTCCCGCCCGAGCCGCACATCCCCCCGCACCTGCTGGCCCCCGTCGTACTTGTCGGCAATGTTCGGGTCGAAGCCGATCAGGCTCGGAAGCCGCCCGCTCCCACGATTCGCTTCGCGAATGATTTCCTCGTAGTTGATTCCCTCGAGGAGCTGGCGGCGGAGGGAAACCCCGGCGTCCCGACAACGCCGATCGGTCTGGTCCAGGAAGGAATCGGAGATGAGCTGCAGGCCCTTCTCGATCAGCTTGTCGTGGATCTTTCGCTGTCGCTTGATCTCCGCATCGGTCTGGAACCGGGCGGGAAGCCCGGTTTCGAGCTGGCGGAACCGGACGTCGTGGAGCCGGGCGGCATAGACGTGGTTGCCCGTGATGCGGCCTTCCGAACGGCGGCAGACCTCCAGGGCGCGGTCGACGGCCCAGTGGGAATGGGGGGAGTTATCGACCGGAACCAAGACTTCCCGATACATGGGAACCTCGGGCCTCGAGCTTGAGAGACCGTCGTTCCGGCTCTCCCGGATTCGGGGAAGCTGGGACCAGGCCCAATTCCACCCCTAAGGGTCTGCGGCGGGGGGCCGCGGCCCTTCCGGATCCCTCGACCGAGGGATTGCTGCAAGCACCGAAACGAGGGGGACGGGACGATCCCGTCCTCTCACGCTCAAGGCGGGCCGTGAGCCCGCGTCGCGGGCTGGACCCACATGCATAAGCGCCCCGTGCGGGGGCGTGTTATTTGCCCTGTTCGCAGGCCTCCCAGCCGTTTTCTTCGAGATCCTGCTTGGTGGCGGCGCCACCGATCTCCGAGGGCTCGGGAGGCCCGGGGGTTACCTCGCATGCAGTATGTGCGGACAGTCGTCGGACTGTCAATGACAATGAATCACAGTGGTATGGGGGCGCGTTGGCGTATGGCGACCCAGGGCGCGGCTGATGGGTTCCGTCGCCTCTCGCCCTCCCAGCCATCCCACCTGCCAGGAGACCGCTCGATCCTTGGTGTCCGGAGGGATGTGGCTCAGCCGAGCGATCCCCTGGAGATGCGTTCGCACAGTGGACTCGCGATTGCCGTGGTCAGGAGAAGGACGACAATCGTCACCGAGACGGCTCGGACCTGACTCGGCGCCAGAGCGGTGAGAGTTCCGTCCCCGATCCCGCCGGTGGCCACCTCGAGGAGAATCCGGTGCAGGGGGGCGAAGGGGACGACGGACTCGACCCGAGCGCCCCAGCTTCCAGGTATCGCCGTCCGGAACACCCCCGCGCCATGGAGGAGAAATAGGGACGTTACGGCGGCGAAGAGAGCGCCTTCAGCCAGCGACCTTGCCGCTGCTGCGATCCAGATGCCCAGGAGATTGGCCGCCAGTAGGGCAACGAGGAGGGATGCGACGAGGAGGGACGCGACGAGGAGGCCGGAGGCCGATGCTCGGGCCGAGGGCGAGGCCAGGAGGATGAGGGCCACGGCGGGGACCAGTTGAAGAAGGTCAATGATCGTTCCCGCGATAGCGCGCTCGAGCAGGATCCGACCCGGGGGGTAGCCCGTGAGGACCATTCGCCGCAGGAGCCCTGCCTCTCCCGTTCGGAGGAGCGGGATCGCGGAACCCATGGTGCCGAAGAGGACGAAAAGGACCGCATAGACGGCGGCGGCGTGGAAAGGAGGGGCCCCTCCGAACGCCACGGGCGCCACGAGCAGGACGGGGATCCCGGCGTTCAGCGCGAGAAGTCGACGGCGTCGGATGGCGAGCGTCCACTCTGCCCATGCGATGGGTGCGATCACGAGGGAGCCCCGTCGGCCCGCCGAATCTCCTTCACGGTTCTGTACCGCTCGATGCCGTGAGCTCCATCGTCCCGGCGCATCGCCCGGCCGGTCAGCTCCTCGAATACCTCGGCGAGGCCCGGTTCCCGAACCTGGACATCGCGGACCTCCAGCCCGGCTTCCAGGAGGAGCGCCAAAAGGGAGGGAAGAGGCGCTCCCCGGGCCGAGCTCTCCGCTTCCAGGTGGTCTCTCTCGCCCCGCACCGAACGGATCCCGGGTACCTGCCGTAGTTTCGGAAGGTGCGGAGCCCAGTCCACTCCCGTGGCGGTCCCGGCAACAGCGGTGCCGGGACCGGAGGGGCCAGCCACGGAGTTCCCAAGGGTCACGCAGAGGCGCGTGCGTTTCTCACACCGGTTGATCAGGGCACTGGGCGAACCGGAAGCGACCTCTCGTCCTCGATCCAGGAAATGAATGCGGTCGGCCCAGAACGGCACGTCGCGGAGCTCATTCGTGGCCACGATCACCGCGGCCCCCCGGTGGGATCGATCCCGGATCGCCTCACGCACCGCCTCGAGGGCCGGCGGGTCCAGCCCCACGGCGGGCTCGTCGAGAAGGAGAAGGTCTGCGCCGGAGGTCAGGGTCTGCGCGAGGAGGAGCTTCCTCCGCATGCCGAAGGAGTATCCGGAGACGCGGCGGTCGGAATCGGGGCCCAGCGCGAGGTCCTCGAAGAGCCTCCGTGCGTCCTCT